>JAISQR010000395.1 GCA_031274035.1 Treponema sp.
GTTTGGGTTGAATCCAATAACCAAACCAATTCGATAATCTCAAAGGTTAGCAGTCAAATAACCTCCATAGATTTTACCGGAAAAGCCGCTCAAGATATGCAGTTTGATAAGAGGGACAGCACATTTATCCCCATAGATAATACTACCGGCAACATTATACAGTATCCGCAAAAAACAGGCGTATTCATAGTTGGTGATACCATACCACGGACATGTACGAATTGCAACGCGGACGTATCCGTCATTGCTGATGCGGTAGCACCGAAAGGAACAACATATATCATCGGTTGTGGAAAGTGCCGCAGTTCAGATTCCGGCGGTACGGTTTATAGCCGCACCCGGCCTCGACCAACTCCCGGTTCCTTTGCTTTAATAACACAGGAATGATAACTTCTGTCTGATCTAAGCGGTTGTTCAGCAGGTTCCCCGGCCCGGTTTACCGTCTATCGGCGCTTGCCGTTTAGTCAAGACCGGGCCGGACTCCGCCGGTTCCCTCAGTTCTGATAGGCGCCGGCTTGCTCCCGATCTATCAGCCCGCCGCATTAGCGCGGCCGTCTACCCTTAACAGCCCATTTCCACCCGATACCGGGAGCAATTCGGGCCGCACTTCAAATATCTCTCAATAAAAATAGGTTGCAAACAGCGTCAGGGAAGCTGAAAAATCCCTATAAGTATTGGTATACTGTAAATAGGGGAAAAATTATTATTCCTCCCTATTGCTACAATATACATGGAAGTATAGGTATAACGCGGTCCTGATATATTTTTATTGGCTACGTCTGCGTTTACCAGACTGGTAGCATTTTCACTCTTGTTAAGGTCATCGGTGTTCAAAAAGCGCCTGTTCTGCGGCAAAGGAGCGAACATACCATCTCCATTGGAACGGTACAAATGGTATTCATTTGAATCGATTCTTAATTCCGGCGTGGAAGGCGGCGAAAAATCCAGGGTTATGGTTTTTCCCCGTGCATTAAGCACCCTGTCGATATCTACG
The DNA here is from genome assembly GCA_031274035.1 of Treponema sp. Lineage (GTDB taxonomy): Bacteria > Spirochaetota > Spirochaetia > Treponematales > Breznakiellaceae > JAISNI01. Next base: position 995 of record JAISQR010000395.1, read on the forward strand.
GCAGTATCATCTTTATTTCTTAAATTCAAAGTATAATAATGCCTGTTTTTTAACAGCGTATCAATATTAATGGTAGTAATCAGATCTTCACGGGTATAAGGTTCAAGGCTGCTATAGTCACTCCAGAGAGCCGGATTGATATTCTGTAGGACATTCTGAGAATACTGTATTCCTCCGGGCAATGAAATATCGCTTATATAGATACGGTAATAAATAGCAAAATGAGTAAAATAGTAGTATTCCGTGCCGTAATTGGGCAAATGAATATCGGCTCTGGAATTAAGCTGCATATTGATGTTTGCAGAAGAAACAGGATAGAGGTAATAATAATCCTCTATACCGCAGGAACCAAAAAAAAATGCGGCAAAAAGAATAACGGGTATTTTACAAAAAAGGCCCTTCAAATATGAAATTTTTAGAGGCCCCCTATACCTTATCATTACTTTTTATTTGATAGATAGATAATTTTGCTATGGGCCAGATTGGTCCAGATAGTCTCGGCAGGCCAGTTATTGATTACCGCACGGTAGGCTTCAACGGCCGCTTCATGGTTATTCTGCGATTCCTCAAGCCTTCCGATGGCAAACTGAGCGCGGGCCGCGCCGGGAAAATCTTCTCGCAGACCAAGACTTTTGGTATACAATTCTATCGCGTAGGGCAGCTTATCCTGTTCTTCCGCGGCAATCGCGGCATTATAGTAGGCAACCGGCGCGAGATAGCTTTTTGCGGCCTTTTCTCCGGCCTTGATCCAGGTCTGTTCCGCGTCCGCCCACTTTTTCATGTCCGCCTGCATGTCCGCCATTATTAGGTAAGACCTAACCCCGGCATAACCGGAATTTTTTGCGGCAAATGTACCAAGTTCTTCCAGCAGGGCATTGACCTCCGCTTCTCTGGAAGTATCGTTAATATCCAGACGCAGAGCCTCATAACGGTTGTTCAATTCTTCCACCGTACTTACCGCCTTCACGGTAAGCTTATCGCGGATAATCAAAGCCGCTATAAAAACTACCAGAAGAATAACCGCCAGTATTATTCCAGTGAAAATTCCCTTACGGTTTCTCTGTATGAAATCGGCAATCTTTTCGTTGATGCTCAGTTCTTCTTTTTTTTCAGCCGCGCTTGACATGGCTATTACTCCTTGGAATTCGTTATGTCCAGTTCTTTTATCAGTCTGGATAAATAGGTTCTCTGAATATCCAGAGCCTTTGCGGTTTCTGTTTGATTCCACTTATTTTCTTCCAAAACCTTCTGGATATAGTGTGTTTTAAAGGAATTTATTGCGGTTTTAAGGCTGCGATTTCCCTCGTCGTGTATAGGGGCCTGAACATTAGGCTTCAGGAAGAGGTCCTCCTCCTGTATCCAGTTAGATTTCCCGATAACACAGGCCCGCTCTACACAATTTTCCAGTTCCCTGACATTTCCCGGCCAGGAATAGGCCAACATGGATTCTATCGCCTTATTGGAAAAACCTTCAAATTGTTTTTTAGTCTCCCGCATACATTTTTTAAGGAAAAACGCCGCAAGTTCAGGAATATCTTCAGTTCTCTGTCTTAAAGGCGGTATATAAATCGGAAGTACATTTAAACGGTAGTAGAGATCGCTCCTGAACTCCCCCTTCTCTACCTGGGCTTCAATATCCTTATTGGTTGCCGCCAGGATCCGTACATTAACGGTTATTGAGGTATCGGAACCTAATTTTTCAAAGGTTCTCTGCTGGATTACCCGCAGTAATTTTGCCTGTAGCGCAAGAGACAGATCGCCAATCTCATCAAGAAAAATGGTTCCACTGTCGGCCATTTCAAAACGGCCCCGGCGGTTATTTACGGCATTGGTAAAGGCCCCCTTTACATGCCCAAAAAGCTCGCTTTCCAGTAAACCTTCCGGCAGCGCGGCGCAGTTTACCCTGATAAACGGCCTATCCCGCCGGGCGCTGCGTATATGAATCTGCTCGGCAAAAATTTCTTTCCCTACCCCGCTCTCACCGAGGATCAGCACCGACGAATCGGTCTTGGCCACTCTGTCAATCATTTCAATCTTATCCATGATAACTTGACTCTTAGCAACCAAGGTATGATACCCCTGATCGATCTTGATCTGATCCTGAAGAAGCTGAATTTCATTCCTGGCCCGTTCAATACTCCGGGCGTTTACCAAGGCTATAGCCGCCTGGTTTGCAAAAATCTCAAGCCATTCAAGGTCTTCCTGAATAAAACCCTTACCGTTTTTTTTATTTAAAAGCTCAATGACCCCTATACACTTATCCTTTATCCGCATAGGAACAGCCATCATAGTCGTACACGGGTAATCAATCTGCTGGGAAATAATACTCAGATACCGCTTATCATTTTCCACATCATTAACGATGATAGATTTATTATGCATCGCAACCCAGCCGGCTATACCTTCCCCCAGCTTAACCGTAAACCGCTGTACCTCAGCGCCTTTAGCGCCCAAAGCAACCTCGAAGTACAATTCCTGGTTTTCCTGATTGGTGAGGAGTAGACTTGAAGCCTCTCCTTCACAGAGGCGGGCGGCCGAATCAATTATCTCTGTCAAAAGAGAATGAACATCCAGATAATTTGAGTTAATGAGATTACTTATCTCAATAAGAGTATTAAATTTCTGAATGTCAATTTTTGACAGCATGGCAATTCATCCGGTTTCACCGTTACCTAATTTGTACCTGAGGCGCTTTGGCTACTGGAACTATTCCTAGACTTTAAAATATCCCCCAGTGTATAAGTTGAATCTGCCGATTCCTCTTCCGCCATATAACGGGAAATTTCATCCCTCTGCATCTTTTTTTGATAATCACGGATAGAGAAAGCAACCTTCTGCTTATCGCTTTGCAGCTCAATGACAACCGCCTTTATACTGTCACCAATAGCATACTTCTTGAGAGCTTCATCGGGGTTCTCTTCACGATTCTCAACAAGGTTCGATTTATGGATTAACCCCTCAATACCTCCGGGAACCCGTACAAAGATACCAAAATCGGTAACTGAGGAAACTTCCCCTTCTACAAGACTTCCCGCTTTATAGGCCGCCGCAAAATTCTGCCACGGATCCTCAGAAAGCTGTTTGATACCAAGCCGTACACTCCGGTTTTCACCGTCAATACCAATGACCATAATTTCAATTTCCTGACCGATCTCAAGCTCGCTGCCGGGATGTTTAATCTTCTTGGTCCAAGAAATATCATCTCCGTGGAGAAAACCGTCTATGCCTTCTTCCAACTCGATAAACGCGCCGACATTGGTTATCTTTACAACTTTCCGGCGCAAACGGGCGCCTACCGGGTACTTTTCGTCTATCTCGTTCCAGGGATTGGTAGTTACCTGCTTGAGCCCAAGGGATACCCTCCCCGCCTGAAGATCGTAGCCTAGGATCATACACTCAACTTCATCACCTATATGGAGAATATCATCAGGTTTCTGAATCTTCCTAACCCAGGAGAATTCCGAAATATGAGCCAGACCTTCGATACCTTCTTCCAATTCGATAAACGCGCCAAATTCGGTTAACTTGGTAACTCTTCCCTTGACTACGTCATTGACGTGATACTTGTCCTCGAAATGCACCCAGGGATCATCGGTAAAATGTTTAAGCGAAAGATTGATCCTCCGTTCGGACGGGTCTATCCGGATCACCTTTAGGTGAATCTCCTGCCCCTTCTTGACAAAGTCTTTAGGCCGAGTTACATGCCCCCAACTCATGTCGTTAATATGCAGGAGCCCGTCGAAGCCTCCCAGATCAATAAAGGCGCCGAATGAGGTAAAACTCTTTACCGATCCGGTAACATTATCACCTATTTGGGTATTATTAAAAAAATCATTACGCTTCTGCTCTATCTCTTCTTCAAGCCATTTCCGGCGGTTTACAACAATGTTGATTTTATTGTCGGAATACAACCTTTCTATATATAATTTACTTCTAATTCCAAGGAGTTTTTCCGGTTTTTCAACTTTCTGGGCGTCCGCCTGACTTATAGGCAGGAATGCACGGGCGTCGGCGCCAAGGTTGACATCGTATCCGCCCTTGACCAGCTTTTCAATGGTTCCTTCTATCGGACTATGATCCTTAAAGGAAGTCCGCAGGTTCTTCCAAAACAGCATCAAATCCGCTTTCTGTTTAGAAACGATTACTTCGCCATACTTATTCTCTTTCATAACGAGAATAACCGCTACCGTGTCCCCGACCTTGGGAATTTCTTTAAACTCCCCAATGGGGATCTTTCCCTCGGATTTGAGGCTTACATCAATGAAAACCTGGTCAGGGGTTACCTGTACAACCTTTCCGTCAACAAGCATGCCTTCTTCTAACTGATCAAGAGGTTTAAGATACTCTTCTTGTAATTGCATTTGCTGAGTTTTGTCAACGGTATTTACAGATTTCTGTGCTTCCGACTCATCCATCGGACTAGTGTCCGATTCCACTTCCTTCTGGGCCATGATTGTTCCTTTCTGCTGTAATATCTCTAATAATTTGTCATAAACTTGTTCAATGGTCAAGCCCGTCGTATCGAAATATAGCACTCCCTTTTCAATTTTAAGGCTGCCTTCCTGTTTATTTTTATCAATCTGATCTCTCTCTTCTATTGCCTTTTCAATCTCTTCAAGACTGAGCTTTGATACACCCTGCAAAAAACGCCGTTTTGCCCGTTCCTTAACCGATGCGTCCAAGTAGAAGCGGTATTCAGCATGGGGAAAAACCACGGTTGTCATGTCTCTTCCCTCCACTACTATGTCGAGCCCCGCGGAAAGCCGCCTTATAAGATCGTTGACCGTATGCCGTATCGGGACAATGGCCGATACGGGCGCGGTATACTTATCAATTTCATCGCTATGAAGAAGAGAACTTACATTGTCTCCGTCCAAATACAGATCTCCGTTCCGCTTGTATTCAATGGAGGCATTGCCTGCGTACTTAACAGCCGCGTCGCTATCCTCCAGAGATATACTGTTCCGCAGGCATCCCAGGGTTATTGCCCTGTAGATATTTCCTGAGTTTACATAGGTATAATGCAGCCGATCTGCCAGTAACTGCGCTATTGTGCTTTTCCCGGTCCCGGCAGGACCGTCAATTGCTACTACCACTCTCCTCTCCCCCTTTCCTATACCTTTTTCAAGTTTTCCGGCTCCCTGTTACGGGCAAGGCGCAACAAACTGCCAGCCGCTCCAGTTCTCCATCTGTAAGAGGGCGCCATTTACCTTCTTCCAGATCATCCATCCGTATAGGCCCCACACGTACCCTTTGCAGTTTAAGCGGATGCAGATGAAAAAATGAAAAAACCCTGCGTATCTCACGGTTTTTGCCTTCTACAAGGACTATGCGTAAAGATTTACGCCCCAACCTTTCAACTTTCAGGGCCTGATACAGAACATTATCAATTGAAATTCCATTTTTAAAATCATCTATTGTTTTATCCGGTATAGAGCCCGAAGCCTCTACCAGATACTCCTTTTCCAGTTCCGAACGGGGATGCCCCAACATTGAAGCCATATTCCCGTCGTTGGTAAAAATGATAAGCCCCGACGACCGGTAATCCAGACGGCCTATGCTGTAAAGCCGCTCTTCAAATTCAGGCGGCAGAAGATCCAGCGCAAGGGGACGGCCCTGGGGATCAAAGGAACTGCAAATATAGAGGGGCGGCTTATTCAACAGTATATACCGGAAGCGTTTCTCAAGTTTAAGGGGCCGTCCGTCCAGGCAAACCTCATCCCCCTCCCCTACTTTTTCCCCCAGGACAACAACAAGCCGTCCATTGACCGTAACCCGTCCGTCAGTGATGAGTTTTTCCGCGGAACGCCTGGAAGCGGCTCCTGCATGGGCAAGAAAGACCTGGAGCCGCATGACCGCCCCCGGACCGGCGTCAATCAAGTTCAAAACGTTCAGCCTCATTCGGTGTTAATTTGGGAAGATCCGCGATACTTTCCAGGCGGAACAGCGTAAGGAATTCCTTTGTTGTACCATACTGTATGGGTTTTCCGGGCACATCCTTCTTTCCTATCTCCCGAATAAGCTCCTTTTCCATAAGGATGCGTATCATATTATCCGCCTGAACCCCGCGTATGGCCTCTATCTCGCTTCGGGTGATAGGCTGGGAATAGGCAATGATGGACAAGGTCTCCATTGCGGCCCGGGAAAGCCGGGATTCATTCTTTTTACCGTAACGTTCCCTAAGCTGATCCCAATACTGCTTTTTAGGAGAGAGCATAATCCCCCCGCCTATACGGGATACCTCAAGCCCGGACATTTCATGGGCATAACGGCCATCCAGATTCTCCAGCGCCTTTTCCACCGCATCCTTATCAAGAGCGGAAATTCGGATCAGGTCCGCCTCGGCAAGGGGTTCCGATTCAAGGTAGAGGATAGCTTCAATAAGCGCGGCTTCCCGCTCAAGGCGCAAAACCGCTTCATCGTTTTCCATATCCATATATTTTAGACGCCTGCCGTTCCTTCGGCAACCGCCTTGACAAAGGGTTTAATAAGGATATCCCCGAACATACGGTTTTGGAATATCAGTATCATACGGAATTTTACCGCTTCCAGAACCGCGAGGAAGGCGCAGACTATATCCATGAGAGAACCCTTACGAACGACCAGATCCGTAAAATTACACCCCCCCTGTTTTTCAAGCAGCTCGTTGATGAGCGTAATCTTTTCATTGACCGATACTTCTTCGTAAAGGTCGATTATCCGTTCGCTATTCAGGTTTGAAATAAGCCCGGAAAAGGTCCTTAAAAGGTCCCATATATCAAGTTTTTCCCATAGTTTATCTTCCTGAAAAGGAAGAGCCCTTTGCAGTTTTTTACGCTCGATAATCCATTCTGTTTCCCGCTCCTTTTCCTCCATAAGTTCCGAAAGTTTTTTAAATTTCTGATATTCGATAAGTTTATTCACCAATTCCTGGCGGGGATCCTCGTTTTCCATATCCAGTTCCATTTCAACCGGAAGAAGCATACGGGACTTGATTAAAAGCAATGTGGTTGCCATAGCATGAAAATCCGACATTTCTTCCAGGTCTATTTTGCCTCCGTTGTTTAAAAAATGCAGGTACTGTTCGGTTATTTGGGCTATGGGAATATCGTAGATATTGATCTCGTTTTTCTTTATTAAAAACAGCAAGAGGTCTAACGGCCCTTCAAATTCGTTTAACGTAAAGCTGCGGGCGGAAGTTTTTACCAAGGTTTCCATCTATAAGGTATTATACGTAAGTCTATATCGAAATTCAAGCGGGGTTTTTATAATTAACGCCGGTTTGATGGAAGAATTTTTGTAACCGCAAATGATGCGTACGGACGAATGGCATAAATGTTACCGGAAGCCTGTGTCTGTCTAGGAGTTTGTTGCGCTTCGCGCATAAAATAGTATAAATATTCATAAACATGAATATTTATACCATACAAACTCCGAATACTCGAAGAGTACAGCATGCCCGTTGATCGGGATTTTTTGCATATTTATGCAAAAAATCCACAAGTGCAACAGGCTGCTAGCAGCCTGCCGGCCAGAGCCCCTGGGAAATTACCTTCTCAAGAAAGATACCGTAAGGCTGACCTGTCAGGGGATCCTTGGCATCAGGAAGGATGTCCAAAAGCGGCGCCAAGGCAAAGCGGCGTTCCTTTAGGCGGGGATGAGGTATTTCCAGGACAGGCTCTTCTTTCACCCAGAGATCGCCAAAGAGGAGTATGTCTATATCCAGGGTACGCTCCCCCCAGCGCCGTTCATACCGCCTGTCCCTGCCGAATCGGGCTTCTATTTGATGTATGATTTTTAATAAATCATAAGGTGTTTTCTCATATACCCCGCAGACCGCCGTGTTAAAAAAGTCCGCCTGTTCCGTAACATAAAGAGCCGCGCTGCGGTATACCGGGGCTTGCAGCACTTCCCCCAGAACATCTTTTAAGCATACGACAGCTTCCTGTAAGATGCCTATGGAATCCCCTTTATTGGAGCCTAGACCGAGAACCGTAAGATTCTTCTGCCCTGAAAACTCAACGGATGATTCGATTAACCTAAGATTTATTTCCAATGCCCCCTCCCCGCCGCGGCAGGCTCTCATTAACATGAGTTTGACAGAGAAAAATTTAGTAACTACTCAATGTGCGATATTTATACGTGTTCTCAAGTGCTTGGGGACCCGGTCCCTCACAAATGGGCTCCGCCCCTTTGTGAGGGACCGGCTCATTTGGGACTAAAGTCCCCTGGTTAAAAGCCCCTTCATTCCGCCGATTGCGCCGCGATAGCGGCGACGCTATCCCCGCATTAGTCCTGAGTAGTTACAAAATTTAACTACAGGCGGCCCTCGCCGTGTTACCGTAGTTGTCTGAACACGCCGCGATTCTTAGGTCCGCAGCATAAGATTTCTTGGCGGGTCTATGGTTTAAGTACTCCGCCATCCCCAACACTAACTGAGTTTGGGGGGATGGCGCCGAATTACATTAATTAAAAAGCCCTTCTTCAGAACCGGCGGCCGCCTTGCTTCGGGTAGATATTTCCCCTGCATTGGCCTTTTCTGCCGGAGCGGTCTTCCGGGGCCGGCCGGGACCTGCCTGAACAGGCTTGACCGGCGCTGCCGGAACCTGCTTAGCGGGAGGCGCATCGGCGGCAGCGGGAAGCGTCTCGGCGGCGGCAGACGGCGGGGGATTTTCCCTATCAGCGGAACCGGAACTTTCCGGCGTCTCCGTAACGGTATCGGCAGAATTGCCGTCAGTCGGCCGTCCGGCGGTAGATTTGCCGTCAACTGATTTACCGGCGGCAGATTTTCCGCCGGACGCCGGTTGTTCCGTTAATTCCCTGCCGGGAAATATGAGTTTCCTTAGTTTTATTTCAATATCCTTGGCCAATTCACTGTTGTTGAGCAGGTATTCCTTGGCGTTTTCCCTGCCCTGGCCAATTCTCTCTTCGCTGTAGGAATACCACGCTCCTTTTTTGTCGATAATATCGTATTTTACCGCCGCGTCCAACAGGCTGCCGATTGCAGAAATTCCCTTGCCGAAGATCACTTCCATTTCGGCGCGGCGGAAAGGCGGGGCCACCTTATTTTTCACCACTTTTACCCGTATCCGGTTTCCTATGGCATCTTCATCTTTCCCCGCTTCAATGGTCTCTATTTTTCTTACCTCAAGGCGGACGGATGAGTAGAATTTAAGTGCGTTCCCACCCGTAGTTGTTTCCGGACTTCCGAACATCACCCCAATTTTCATACGGATCTGGTTAATAAAGATAAGGACGCTGCGCGATTTACCTATGGTTGCCGTTAATTTCCGTAGAGCCTGGCTCATAAGCCGGGCCTGAAGGCCCATATGGGCTTCCCCCATATCCCCCTCAATTTCCGCCTGGGGGGTAAGCGCGGCTACAGAATCTACAACAATAACATCCAGTGCGCCTGAACGAACCAGATTCTCCGCGATTTCCAGACCCTGTTCACCGGTATCGGGTTGGGAAATCCAGAGTTCATCAATATTGACCCCCAGATTCTTCGCATATACAGGGTCCAAAGCATGTTCGGCGTCCACAAAAGCGGCTATCCCTCCAATTTTCTGGGCTTCCGCGATGGCATGAAGCGCCAGGGTCGTTTTTCCTGAAGATTCAGGACCGAAAATTTCGATAATACGGCCCCGCGGGTACCCCCCTATGCCCAAAGCCTCATCCAGCAGTATGGAACCGGACGGAACGACTTCAATGCCTGCCATCCGGGTACTGGTTCCTAATTTCATAATGGAACCTACTCCAAACTGTTTCTCAATTTGAAGCCGCGCCGCTTCAAGCGCCTTTGCTTTTTCTTCGCTCGATGCCAGGGGATCGCCCCTGACTTTTTCCTTGGATTTTTCAGAATCGCTCGATCTTGCCACGCTTGAACTCCTTCCCTTATGCAGCCTAGCAGCCTGCTGAATAAGGGATAATTTGAATTTATACGGCCAAACCCACCTCATATATGTGGGTCGGCATATATGAGGCGCTTCAACTAAACTAAAAAATTTTATCACTTTTTTCAATATTGGTGAAGGGCTTTTATACATATTCCGCATACCAATATTGAAGAAAGTTCCGTCTGTTTGTTTGAACAGTAACCTCTTATTGGGGTCTCCGTGCACGGCGCTTTAGTCAAAATGAATTTTTTTGAAGAAAAATTCGCCGCCGGATAGAAAATTACGAGGTGAAAGTCCATATGCATTTACTTAGCAAATGCAATAGCCCTGATATTCTTATTTGCCGCCCTTTTCTAAATCCTGTTTTTGGTATATGCTTATAATATGCGGGGGTATCTTGATGAATGATTTTATCGTTACGGCTACACGATCTATGCGTTCCTATGCATCGAGAGTTGCAGAGCATCTTGTAAAGTTTCCCAGTTTTGCTTCCTTTGCAGATTCCATAAACGGCGTGGATTTACTTTCTACCGCGTGTTTTGCGGATGGGGAAATAGAGGTGGTGGTTAATAGTTCCATTCGGGGAAAAAACGTAATCCTCTTTGCAAGCTGCGCCCGGAACGAAGCTAAAATCGGTACATCGGAAGCAAAGATAGAGATGTATCATGCGGTTGACGCACTGAAAAGGTCCCAGGCGGAAAAAATCATAGTATTTGAGCCCTTTGTTTCCTGTTCCCGGTCGGACAGGAATGTACGGAGAAGTTCCGTGGGGCTGTGGATACACTTTAATGCCCTGAAAACCCTCGGCGTTGATCAGATTGTTACCTACCAGCTCCATTCAGATAAATCAAAATCCATGGTTGACCCTACCCTCTGCGCCATAGATGATATACCTGCGCTCACCCTTTTAAAGCGTTACCTTTGTGATGTATATATAAAAAATATTGATTTCCTTGAAAAAGAAGTCCGTTCCAATTGGGCTTTTTGCTCGGTCGATGCGGGCGGTGAAAAGTTAGCCCGCGGTTTTGCCAATGCCTTCGGCGCTCCCCTTGTGGTGGCCCATAAACAGCGCGATTACTCCAAGGCAAATTCCGTTGATTCTCTGAATATCCTCTCGGCGGCGCCTCTTAAAGACAAGGTGCTCTGGATTGTGGATGATATGGTGGATACGGCCGCTTCTGTAGAAATGCTTATCCTTGCATTAGAGGATTTCCACCCCGCCCAAGTGAACCTTATTGCGGTACACGCGGTATTTTCCCCCCCCGCGGTTGGACGCTTAAATAAGCTGATTGAAAGGGGGGCCTTAAACCGGGTAATGGTTACCGATACCGTTAACAGCGGCTTACAAATCGGCGGCGCCTCTCCACTGCCCAGCGCGGATCAGGAGGCCATCCGCAACCTTGAAGTTGTCCCCTCTTCGGTACTGTCGGCAAAGGTCATCAATACCATAGTAAGCAATAATTCAATGGACAAGCTCTTGCGCGAATTTAACGCCGAAATATATCTTAAATCGCCTAATCTATTTAACCAGTAGCTCCCCCTTGCTGTCTTGAATCCAGCAGTATAGTAACAGGGCCGTCGTTGGTATAGCTAACCTTCATGTGCGCCTGGAAAACTCCCGCCTCACAGGGAAGCCCGTGGGAGCGGATCTGTTCCATAAAATATTCATAAAGCATCTTTGCCAGGGCAGGTTCGGCGGCCCCGCCGAAATACGGACGCCGGCCTTTACGGGCATCCCCCAGAAGGGTGAACTGTGAAACCGCAAGGACAGCTCCGCCGCAATCCTTGACCGACAGATTCATCTTTCCCTGGGCGTCTCCAAAGATACGCAGATCAGCGATTTTATCCGCCAGATACCGGGCGTCGTTTTCCGTATCGCCCTGGGCCACCCCCAGATAGACAAGGACCCCTGAGCTTATACTGCCCGATACCTTATTCTCAACCGAGACCGACGCGTCTATAACCCGTTGTACAACGGCTTTCATTGATTAGCGCTCCTTAACCGGTTGGCATCCAGAAGGCCTGACTGATTGAGCGCCACTCCTTCAATTTGTATTCCCTGCCCCCGTTCGCTGATTACCGGAACAATCCGGCCCAGGACTTCCAGCGGCTGCTCGGTATTCACCGGTATGGCAAAATCAAAGGTAACCGGCACTATCCCCTCCAGCGTTCTTCGGGTATCATAACCAACCAAAAAATCAAATGAGGTGGTCTTGTCCTGAACCACCAGATTAGTAGCCATGCCGCGCCATATTACATGACAATTCTGGTAGAGAACCGGTTCATTCCTCACCTCCGCATAGGAAAACCTATCTTTTAAAGTATCAAAACCGGGAATATCCATATAATCGTACAGGATACGTATCTTATTTTTTATAGGTTCTACCGCGTTGGATTCCAGAATCCGGTTCAAAACAACTTTTGCCGCGTCATCCCGGCGTTCGGTAAACAGGGAACGCCCTTCTTCATATAAGGTCAGAACCTGCCTGCGGGTAAGGATATAACGGAAACTGCCGCCGGTTTGAACAGGATTGTCTCTTTCATCCTCCGCCAAATCGCTTAAGTGTAAACCTTGGCGTCCTGAGCCTTGGGCCAAGGGCCAAGGCACTATCTTCTGCTTTACCAGGAAAGACAATCCGAGGGAACCAATCAGGAAAAAACAGAAAACGGAAAGCAAGACGGTCCGAAGACTGAGCGGCGGCCTGGGGAAAGGCGGAAATAAGCGGTGTATCTGTCCTGAATCCAGCCATTCTGGAAGGGTATCCTGGGCGCCGTGTTTACGGATTATCCTGAGGGCTTTGTCAGCGATGCGGTTTTTTTCGTCAACTTCCTGTACTTCAAGATAAAAACTAACCGCCCTGTCTGAATCGCCGCGGTTTAGGAACAGCGCCGCAAGGCCGAGAAGCACCAACGGGTCCTTGATACGTATTTCGCGGGCCAGTTTAAAATACTCAAGGGCGCCTCTCAGATCCCGTGAATGAAGACAGCAGAGCCCCAGAAGATAATTGTAGCGGAAGGAACCGCGGAAACGGTTTACCTCCCCTTCCAGAAGTTTGATGGCGAGACCGTATTTTTTCCGCCTTGCAAAATGAATGGCTTTAACTAAAATGGGATCGATTCTCATGTATTACAACTACTTTACATTATAACGTGTTTTTAATCTGTTAATAACCGTTTCAATGGCGGCTAACTCTTCATCGGTAATGGATTCCGACGCAATATACTCGTCAATCCGGGCGATAAGCTCCCTGAGTAAATTGATATCCGACTGTCTTACCGCATCATCAACAGGAGCGTTTACGGATGACGAGGCATCAGGAAGCGGTATGCTTTCCGCAAGGAAACGGGAAATATTTTCACCTAAAGCGGTATTCTGACTTTCAAAGCCCAGTTCATCTTCCGCTGAAAGATAAAGGGAGAATTCCTGGGTTTCTCCCCGGGCCAGGGGGATAGGATTAAAGTAGTAACAGACCGCCGAATCTCCAACTGAATAGGGCGGATAGTTAAAATTCCTTCCCGCTGAATAGGATAGTTTCCAGGAAACATCGCTTAACCGCTTCCAGTTGGCAAAATGGACGGCATCCGGTTTCCCCCTCTCTCCCGCCGGCGCTATACTTCCCATGAGAGATAAATGGTTATTCCGTGAAACCCACCGCTGTTCCGCCCCGCCGCTTTCTATAAGGGTTTCCAAATTGATAGATCGTGAATCTATGATGAAGTGCGGCTGGGAACCGCCTTCCCCCAGATTTGTATCCAGAAGCATGCGTATTCCAACAGAAGCCTGCTGGGACGCGCGGTTTTCAAGCCGCAGAGTCATACGGATCCCGTTGCTTGCCTGAGAACCGGGGGTCTTAATAAAGGCAAATTCCTGAGTTACCGAGAGAAAGGATGATTCAAAGATAACCGCCGGATTTTGCCCCGTACCTCCGATCCTGGTTCTGAAAGCAGATGTTTCGCCCAGTTTGTAGGAACGGTCATTCACTATAACCGAAAGAAAGCTGGTCCTGGGGTCCTGATCTACAAAGAAAGCCTCGTAACGCGAAGGAGAAGTCATGTAATAAAGAGAAAACCGGCCGGTTCCCTCGTGCAAGACCAGCCGAATACGGCCGTCCGTATATTCAGAAGCGGAGAGAAAAAACGGCAGCGCGCCCATTAAAAGGCTTATAACAAGAAAATACCGCCGCCAGGACGCCGCTAAAAAATTTTGACGGTAGATCCTTTCCCAAAACTCGGTTAGTGCGAACCGCGAACCTTCGGTTCGATGGTTCGATGGGAAAGGCTTGGGAAATCCTCGGTATTTTAGAAATTTCAATATATCATGGGCCGTTCCCTGTTCTTTCATCTGTTTCTCTCCTCAGCCCTCTCGGCGCCGGAAGCATCGAGTTCCTTTATAAGCGTATTCTGCAACTCCAGGGCCGCGGCACGGGAAGCCGCCAGCCTGGCAGACTTTTCCGATAAGGCGCCCGTCTGAACCGAAGGCTGAACAGCCCCCACCGAAACTTCCCTGTCGTGCCGGCTTGCCTCTTTGAGGGCATTGATACCGGCCTGGGTTTCATGGAGGCTTGCCTCAAGTGAGGCTATCCGCTCTTCGGCTTCGGCAAGCTGTCTGCGGTACTGGGCATTGGAATTCTCCAGATCGGCAAGCCTTGTATCTTTAAGCATATCGGCAATGCGTTTTTGGTAGGCAATGATTGCCTGATCATAGGAACGTTCACGCCTCTGGTACTCCTCCATCGTTTTAAGGGATTCTTCATGGCTCCATTTGAGGATATTGAGCAGTTCGGCCTCAACTTTCTTTTGATTGATAAGAGCGATGCGGTAAGAAGCCGCTTCGTACTTTGCGCTCTGGGGGTACTCCTGAATGATGAGGGAGAAAACCTCACGGGCACGGTCGAGCCATCCCAATGAATAGAGACATTCCCCTATCCAGTAATAGGCCGCATACTTTTTCGCCCTGTTATCCCCCCCCTTATCCATAACATCGGCATAATTTTTAAGAAGCACCATAGCCTCTTCATAGCGTCCCAGATAATAAAAACAGCGGCCTTTATTGTAGGGTATCTCCTCTTTCCGGTTTTCCACTCCAGGGAGCGCTTCCAATTCTTCCATATCACGGACCGCGGTTTCATACTCCCCGGCCCCAATCTCGGCAAGGGATATCCAGTAGAGGGCCTCCGCCCGGAGTTCGGCTCTTTCCGCCTCCCCCTGAACCCGGCGGAGTTCCAGCACCGCTTCCCTCCATTTACCTTCGCTATAGAGTTCAATACCGATCTCTATGCTTGCCCTAAGCCCCTGGGATCGGGCCTCAGTCCGCCCTGGTGTTTGAGACGCGGCAAATCGGGGGAAAATACAGGTAGTTACTATAGCAAGAAAAAACAAAGAAAGTTTTTTTGTCATACGCAACACCCCTTCTGTTCTTTAACACAAGCTGCTAGGAGCCTGTGGGATTTATCCCGATCAACGGGCATGCTGTGCTCTTCGAGCATTTGGAATTTGTAAGACATAATCGAACTATCGAACCGAAGGTTCGCGGTTTGCCTTCATTTTATATTCATGCTATTTTATGCGCTTCGCGCGCAAAAACTCAAAAAATCGACCGCAAGGCGATTGCAAACCTTCGGTTCGATTTACCCTGCAAACTGCGTAAGGATGCCGGGTGATCGGAATTTTTACGACACAAGCGGCGCAAAAATCAACAAGCGCAACAAACTCCTAACAGCCTTTTAGGGATTTTACCAGTTCGGCCTTATCGGATGCATTGAAAAAAGTTGCGCCGGTTACCAGGACATCAACCCCCGCAAGCCTTGCGGCGGCGGCGGTTTCTTCATTTATGCCTCCGTCCACGGAAATAAGGAATTCAAGTTTCCGCTCGCTGCGAATCTGGGTCAGGCTTCTTACCTTGTCAATGCAGGATGGGATGAGTTTCTGTCCTCCGAACCCAGGATTCACCGTCATAACCAGTACCAGGTCGGTAAGGGGCAGCAGTTCCGCCAACGCGGAAACCGGCGTGGAGGGCACTATACTGATCCCCGCCTTTTTCCCCAATTCCCGGATAGAAGCCAGGATACGATGGGAATGTACGGCTGCCTCCAGATGAAAAGTGATATAATCAGCGCCGGCCTTGGCAAATTGTGGAATAAAGGCCTCGGGGTTATTGATCATAAGGTGCGCATCAAAAACAGCCCTGGTTCTGGGCCTGAGATCCGCAAGGAGTTTGGGCCCAAAGGTAATATTGGGGACAAACTGACCATCCATCACATCAAGATGTACCCATTCCGCTCCCGACGCATCAATTTCGGCTACGGCAGCGGAAAAACGAGAAAAATCAGCAGATAATACCGAAGGCGCAATTATCAAGTCTACCATATTAAAATAATAATGCCCCTGCCCTTTCTTGTAAAGACATACGGTCAAATTGAAGAGAAAAGCCGGAAGGCTATTGTAAAAATTTCTTTTTGGGTATAGTATAAAAAGTAGTTACTCTTAAGCCGGGTAGCGGCAAAGCCGCCGCTCCGCCATAAGAATACACTTTGCGGGGTTTTGCGGCGCCTTTTTATTTGTGCTGAAGGGGTTTAATACCCAAGAGCCCGCTTGCGTCGAACCTGCGGTTCGCGGGGGCCTTGGAGCGGTTAAAGCGGACCTTTGGTCCGAAGTATTAAACCTTCGAGTGCAACACCTTATGAGTCAGACTTTAGTCTGCCGACATACCCATACCCCGCTGTTTGCGGCGGGGGTATGTTGATTGTTTGCGAAGGGGGTTAGGGGTCTACGTTACTTGTTCACGGCGGGAGCATTTATTGGTGCTTACGCTATGCTGCATAGACGCCAAAGACGCGCTCACCGGTTCGCACCCCCTCCGCGCCGGATTTGTTACGCAAAATTCGGCGCTGCCGCCAGTCATTATTGGTGTATATGGCCGGTTGGTATAGTTACAAGTTGTAATTTGCATCAAAATTATATGAAACTATTCAAGACATGAACGAAGTATCTATCCTGGGGCTTATTCAGAAAGCCTACGACAAATTAAAAGCCGCTGATGCCCAATCAGCTCTTATGGCCTTGGAGGAGGCGCAGAAGATCGATCCAGAGGATTCTGAAGTAGTATTTGCGTTAAAATGTCTTAATTGGTGGCTTGACAAGATTGGACAACTGGAGAAATTTCCTGAAGCTTACGAGAAGGGCGGTTTTATTCTTTCTCAGTGGAAGTCTTTCTATAGCTTCTTGGACAGACTGGGAACAACTTACGATACTTGTCTCTATGCCCTACGGTGCTTTATTTTTTCACGGGCGCTGGTATCCTTTGAGGATCTTTTGGACGATGGGGTTAACAAGCATGATCCCGAACTTTTGCTCCAGGTAGGCCGCTGTTTCAAGGGTGTCGGCGATTATGAAAAGGCTATACGTTATCTGGAACAGGCAGGCCGGTTTAAACGGGAGGACGGCGAGGTCCTTTCCGAGTTGGCGGATGTAAACGCGTTGCTTGAGGAAACGAGGATAGCCAAGGCTCTATTCAGGGAAGCCTTTTTCCTGGATCCCCAAAGCATAGATCTGAGGGATATGGAGTCGGAATTGATTGTCCGACTGAGGGACAGGGTAAAGGAAATGGGTTATTCCGGCCCCGAACTGCCGGAATGGATACCGATATACGGGAACCTTTTTGGAGTTTTTACCGTTAAACGGGTGCTTAAACAGGTTGAGATAGGCAGGCTGAAACAGTCTATCTTTTCTCTGGAGAATGAGCTGCGCAGTCAGAGCCGTAACGAGAAGGTGCTTAAACCCAGGCTGCTCAACCGGTATTTTTGGTTAATCGACCACTATGAGAATATTCATGAGGATGCTTCCCTTATCAGGGAGACCATGATAAAGATAAAGCAGCTTGATGCGGTTGTTTATAACCGGTACTGTAATTAGCAGTTTGTCTAAAGAGCCTGCATCGGAACAAAGCCCCCGGTGCAAAACGGTACGTAAATGCGGTTTAAAAAGAAACCGCAGACCTAATGAGGGAAGCTCTGAAAAACCAATCATGTTTTATAGAGCTTCTTTCTATGAAATGACTAGGAGCCTGCGGGACTTTGGTGAATTTTTGCATATTCATGCAAAAATTTCGATTAACGCGGCTCCTTTGGGAGTTTGCAAGGTATAAATATTCATATTTATGAATATTTATACCTTGGAGTGGAAATTTATTATACTGGCGCGGTCCATACCCCGATCCGAAAAGTATTTTACAAGTTGTTTTGGGGTGGTAAATTTTCCGGAGCAAGCTCCGGGGTATGGACCACGCCTTCCAATCAACCCTGGGTTAAATCTATATCTACAGATATTCCCCAGGACCATGATTTTTTCGGGATTTTCTATTAAAGAAGTCCTGAGATTGTGTAAACAGGAGTTAAATGATGTCTGAAGTTCTCCTTAAGAATGTACAGGAAATACTGAATGAGTAAAAATTTACCCGTGCCTCCATCAGTAATTATTCTACCAATCAGTTTAAGGAGTTTGATCTTATACTGAAAGAAGCCCAGGAAAGCAGGGCCTATGATGATTTAAAAAAACTCTGCGATGAACATCTGGGGCATACCAAGAACAGTATTATTGCCCTGTATCTTTCCGGTATGATCGCACTGTCACGGCAGCTTATTGATGACGCGGCTATGGTCTCCCTCATCACTATCTTTCTTGACAACCATAAATGGAATATTGTCAAATTTCTCTGTGAACGCATGTTGGATTTTGGAGAGTCAAAATTTGCCCTTCGTACCCTGGCGGATGGTTATAAAAACGAGAATGAAGAGGATGTTATCTATGGTATATGGGAAAGGCTTGTTAAAGTTGATTATGATGAAGCCGACCTTGCGAAAGCCCTGGCTGAACATTATGAAAAACTGGAAGATTCCGCAACCGCGATTGATTACTATAAAAAAGCCCTGAACCGGTATATCAACAAACAGCTCTTTACTAATGTCAAGGATATTTGGGAAAAACTTCTTCTCTATTGCCCTAATGATATCGATTTTTTTCTCCATATACAAAAGAAGATCGCCAGAAATATCAGTGAGGATAAAGCTGTGCTGCTGCTGCGGGATGTCTACAGCGCCTGTATAAAACGGGATGAAATGGACATAGCAATTATCATTTTAAAGCTCATGCTTCAATACGATGAAAAAGACGTTCAGGCCCGGAAGGATATTACCGAATGTTTTCGTAAAAAATACGCGCATCATAGCCAGCTTGAAGAGTATATCCGTATTTCAAATCTGACTTCCGCCTATCGTGATGTGCATGAAGCCATTATGTCCTTTGAAAAGCATATCGCATTTGATAAAGGTAATTTTGTTTTCCATCGTACCTGGGGCGTAGGGAGGATAGCCGGTGTTGAAGGCGGTGAAATCGTTATTGATTTTGCAAAAAAACGGGAGCATTCCATGTCCTTGGAAATGGCGGTAAACGCCCTGCAAACCCTGTCAAAAAATCATATTTGGGTACTTAAAGCTACTCAGAAAAAAGAAAAACTGCATGAACGGATTAAAAATGATTATAGTTGGGCATTAAAAACGATAATAAAAAGTTTTGATAATGCCTGTGATCTTAAACGGATCAAGGCCGAACTGGTTCCCAGTATACTTTCCACAGGTGAATGGACTACCTGGAGCCTTAAAGCCAAAGAGATATTTAAATCGGACCCTTCTTTTGGGACAAGTTCTAATAGTGTTGATGTGTTTACGGTACGGGAACGGCCTATCAGTATTGAAGAAAAGCTGTTTAATGAATTTAAAGCGGAGAAGAATTTCTTTGACCGGGTACAAACTATACGTAATTTCGTTGCACAGAAGGATATTGAACCGGATTCGGAGTATTTTAACGAGATGCTGGATTATTTCAGGGGTTTCCTCCGGCCTAACCAGCAGACGGACGAGCAGGTTGTCGCTTCCTACCTCCTTGTAAAAGAGATACTTGCCCAGCATCCCCAATCAGGCATTACTCTGTCGCTTAATTTCCCCGAGATTTTTGAACCTATCGAAGATGTAGCAGAACTGTTTAGCAAGATTAAAGATAATAAATTAAAAGAAGATTTTCTGCACCATATAAAGCTCTTCGTTCCGGCGTGGGCTGATATTTATGTGAAGCTCTTTCCTCACGCACTGCTTAATACGATCCTTGTCAATCTGGTAAAAGAAGGATACGAGGGAAAACTTGTTGCTATGACCGTTAATTGTTTTGAAAATTTCCGTGAATACCGTGAGGCGGTGGTATGGCTTTTCCGTAATGCCGCGGAGGAAAGCTGGTTTATAAAAGCCGCTATACCTTATGAGAAACAGCTTATCACGCTTATTTATATTCTGGATATCAGTTACCGCGAAATAGAAAACCACCGGGATACGTCAGAAAACAGGAAGATAAACAAACAGGTCCACAGTATCCTTTTTAAAGAAGCTAAACTGATAAATTATATTGATACTGCGGATCCTGATACTATCGTTTGGATATACACCTTTATCAGCGATGTTAAGGATCTGGACCCGCAGGATAAGATCAATCTCCGCAGCCGTATTCTGGATAAACATCCGGATTTAAAATTCTTTGAGAATGAAGAAAAAACACCAATCAGCATACGAGGGCTTATCGTTACATCTGCAATGTATGAAGAAAAGCAGCGGCAGCTTACCCACATCATGGAGGTGGAAGTTCCCGCCAACTCAAAAGAAATTGAAAATGCTCTTCTTCAGGGAGATTTGCGGGAGAATGCCGAATATAAGGCGGCCAAGGAAAAACAAGATATGCTTAATTCAACTGTGGCTAAACTAAAAGAGGAAATAGAGCAGGCCCAGCTTTTTGATCCTGCAACTATCAATACAGCTAAGGTATCTTTTGGAACAAAAGTAACCCTGAAAAATAACGGCAGCAGGAAGCATGAAGAATACACGATTCTGGGTCCGTGGGAATCAAATCCTGAAAATGGAATCATTTCTTACCTTGCGCCGTTAGGGAAAGCTATGTTGAATAAAGGTATTGGAGATAAATTTGATTTTACCGTCAGCAATGAAAAGGTATCGTATATTGTTGAAAAAATAAGCGCCGTCCCGTTCTAAAAAACAGGGAAACGAGGAGAAACAAATAATTGAAGGAAAAACCGGTTTACGGAAAGGTTTGTATTATGAACTTATCCCAAAACTCGGTTAGTATTGGGATAAGCTACGGAAAAAGCGGCCAAAGGCCCGCTTTTTCCCCTAATTCAAAGGCAGCTTTCCCAAAAACTGAAGTTTTGGGAAAGCCGCTTATTATTTTGCTTTTCCTGATGTCTGTTTTGACTGTTCATGCGGAAGAACGGAATCCCATAGACTTGATACTGCTTCTGGATACCTCTGCCAGTATGAGTGAATATTACCCGCAGCTTAACGGTTATCTAACAGGGCCTTTTCTTAAAAAATATTTACAAGTTGGGGATACTTTTCATCTAATTTCTTTTTCCAGCACGGCGCGGCTGGAGATATCACGCCGTATTCAGGAACTGGGGGATGTAGAAACCGTTATAGCACGTATCCTTCTCATGCTCCCCGTATACCCTGATTCCGATATTGCCGGCGGTCTTAATTATGCTGAGGCGTATGCCGCTTCTGTGCCGGGTGAACGCTCCAAAAAAATTGTCCTTGTATCGGATGGAAATTTAAATGGCAATTCCTTTTCGGATCAATCGCTTACCATTGATAAAATTGTTTCAGCATCCGCCCTGCGCTTAAAAAAAGATAGAATAGAACTTGAATTTGTCAGTATCCCTGAAAATATGCTTTCTTCCGTTCAAAGTCCGCCGGCAGCAACGGCTGCCAGGCCCCCCGCCTCAGAAACCCCGGCCAGGCCCGGACAGACGGTTCCCGGCTCTTCGTCTCCCGCTCCCCAAGGGGCATCCAGTCCGCCGGTAACAACGGCTCCCAGGCCGCCCGCCCCAGAAACCCCGGCCAGGCCCGGACAGACGGTTCCCGGCTCTTCGTCTCCCGCTCCCCAGGGCGGCTCCGGCCCTTCGGCAGCAACGGCTCCCAGGCCCCCCGTCCCAGAAACCCCGGCCAGACCAGGACAGGCGGCTCCCGGCTCTTCGTCTCCCTCACCCCAGGGGGGTGTTTCCGGCACACCGAGCGCCGATATGGGCGGTATTGATAGAAATCAGACGCAGACCGGTATAGATCAGGGTGATGTTTCCGCCATACAGGGCGGCGTACCCGGTACCGATAGAGAACCGCAACCGCAGGGCGGTGTCTCCGGCATACCGAGCAGCGGTACGGGCGGTATTGATAGAAATCAGACGCAGACCGGTATAGATCAGGGCGGAATCTCCCGCGGTCAGAACGCCGGTCTTCCATTGCCGCTCTTAATTGCGTTGGGGATTTTTGCTCTGGCTTTGATCGTCTTGATAATATTCCTTGTTGCAAGACGTTTGCATGAATCGCCGAATCGGGCGATGGCAAGCGCATCGGGTATGTCGGCCATCAAGACGAAGGATGCGAAAATGCTGGCGGAATTTGCCGTAAATCAGACACGGCGCAAATCCCGGCCCCCCTCTTCACCGCCTAAAAAGGTCTCTCTCATGGGAACAAGCGCTCCTGAGGCGGTAGATGACGGGCCTCTGATGCTATCTCTCTTTGTTGAGGATCAGAATACCGCTATAGGCAGGCGGAATATCCATGTTGTTAAAGAGGGGTATTCCTTTAGTATAGGCGGCGGAAAATCAGATTTCCTAATTTTCCTTGTACCAATACCTCCCCATATTGCCGATATCCGCTTTGACGGCAGGCAGTGCACCCTGATTCCGCGAAAGCCGCAATTTTTTCCGGATATAGGTTCCGGGCCGGTTTCTGATTGTATAGGGGAAACGATCCGTATTGTTTCACAACGGGGCTACGAGCTTTTTATCCGTATAGAGCGGTATGAGGACCCCCTGAAAGCCCTGAACCGTTTGCTCAACTCGGTAAAGGTTGTCGGATCGAATGTATAATACTTTACATAACAAAGAACTTAGCCATCCAATGAATCTGAGCAAAAAATCCCGATCAATGGGCATGCTGTACTCTTCGAGTATTCGGAGTTTGCACGGTATAAATATTCATATTTATACCGTGCAAACTCCTAGCCTTCCAACTTTTCCAGTGTAACCTTGGCTTTCCTTGAAAGATTGCCGTTTTTTTCATCGGTTAATTTCTGTATTTCAGGAATTAAACCGCGGAATCCGTTGTTCACCACTATATCCAGTGCATAGAATTTTTCGGTAACATCGCCGGAACTGAGAAAACGGAGGACAGTCCCTTCCAGTTTTCCGGTCTTGGCCTTACCGAGAGTCCTCAGAAAGCCGTTGTACAGGTTGGTATAATGCCGTTTTTTTGCTTCATCAAGTTCGGTAATAAGCGCGTCCACATAGCCGCCGGCGTCTTGCTCTATAAGCATTTCCGCCGCAAGGACACGTACCGAGTCGGAATTCTTCCGTTCCGAAAAGAGCTTGTTAAGGGTTTCTCTGGCTTCTCCCGAAAAAATTGACCCCAGGGCCTTAATTGCTTCTTCCTTTACCGTTGGTACTTCATCCTTTTCGGCACGGAAACGCAGGTAAGGCACGGCTGCCTCTAATTTACGATCCTTTGCGGCCTTGGCCGCGGCGATACGGGTGCGGTAGTAGGAATCCCGAAATCCATCCAGAATAGCCTTATCCACCGTATCGTCATTAAACGGCCCAAGGCTTGCAACTGCGGTTGAACGGATATTGGGATCGTTAGAGGATACCGCATATATGATTGCGGGAAGCCCCTCTGGATCGGCTATTTTAGCAAGGGCTTCTACCGCGGCTATGCGGATCACCGCCCGTTCATCATTATTTTCGATAAGATCAGAAAGAAAAGAAACCCCGGCGGAAGATCTGCTTTCCCCTATGCTTACGATAATTTCACGTTGATCCTCGTTCCCCGGATTCTTGTTATTGTAGTAATCAATTAAAAAGTCCGCCGTTTCATCCGCCCTGCCCCTATTCCCATTTGCCAGCTTACCCATCGTACGTAATGCCGCCGATCTAAAACGCTGCTCATCTGCTCCAAGGATATCCTGTAAATAGCCGATGGCCTCTTCATTTCTGATAACTCCCAGATAGTTTATGGCCGCAAAAACCGTTTCATTGGACACTTCATCGCGTTCTTCCAATATACGGATTGCCCTTTTTTCAACATCTCTTGTTTCCTGATCACTAAAAAAAGAAAAAATTCCCACAATGATACTCGAATTCTCGGTATTCTCCGACAGCCGGACCAGTTCTTCATTTAGATAGTAGGTTTTTTCTTCCTTTAGGGTCCGTATAAGGGACGCAATTTCCGTTTCCGTTCCATAACGGATAATATCCATACGTTCGTCTTTAATTGACTGCTCATTTCCGGCAGCGCCGGATTTTTCAGTATTATTCCCGGATGAAGATAGTATCTCCGCCTGAAGCATTTCAATCAGGATTAAAAAAATAAGACCTGTTAAAAAGAAATTTTTCATGGTTTATCCTCCCTGTAGCGTTCTAAGAATTGTTTTTTAAACGATAAAAACCGGTCTTCTTCTATAGCCCTGCGGGCGTCAAGAACCAGCTTGTTCAAAAAGTAAAGATTGTGGTAGCTTGCAAGCATAGAACAGAGTATCTCCCCTGTTTTAAAAAGATGCCGGAGGTACGCGCGGCTGTAGTTCCGGCAAACCTTACATCCACACTCTTCATCTATCGGCCTAAAATCCATACGTTTATCCGCTTTTTTTAAGGCAAAACCGCCTCTGCGGGTAAATACATGGCCGTTCCTACCGTTCCTGGTTGGGAATACACAATCGAACATATCAATGCCGTTTTCAATAGCGGCCAGGATGTATTCGGGCGTTCCTACCCCCATTACATACCGGGGCTTTTCTTTCGGAAGCAGCTCCGCGGTAAATGCAAGGTAATCCAAAAAAACCTCCTCGCTTTCACCAACGGAAAGGCCGCCTATGGCAATGCCGGGAGTATCGTACCGGATGGCAAGATCGGCGCTTTGCCGCCGTAATTCGCGGTAAAAATTCCCCTGCATAATAGCAAAAAGTTTACCCCGGCAGCCCTGGGCTTGAGCGTTTTTCCAGGTTTTATCCGCCCGTTCAAGCCATTCCGCCGTGGTTTTAAGCGCGCCCAGGGCTTCCCTTTCCGAAACACCCCAGGGGGTGCAGACATCAAGCTGCATCTGTATATCGCTGTTGAGGATAGTCTGTAGTTCCACGATTTTTTCAGGACTTAAAAAGTGCCAGGAACCGTCAATGTGGGAACGGAACTTGATACCTTCAGAAGTAATTTTGCGGAATGGGGCAAGGGAGAATACCTGAAAGCCGCCTGAATCGGTGAGTATGTTCCTCTGCCAGTGCATAAAATCGTGCAGGCCGCCCGCCCCGGAAATCACATCGGTTCCCGGACGCAGATAAAGATGGTAGGTATTGGAAAGAATGATTTCAAACCCTATCTCTTCAAGATCTTCCCAGGTCTGGGCCTTGACCGTCCCGTTGGTTCCGACCGGCATAAAAACAGGCGTTGAAACTTTACCGTGGGGAAGGCGCAGGGTTCCGGTGCGTGCGGCAGAGAATGCGTCGCTATGGTGAATAGTAAAAAAGTTTTCCAAATACGGCTCCCTTTGTATCCCTTGTATACTATACACTAATTTGAAGCGAAAAACCAGAGCGCAACGGTACTTTCATTTAGCCGTGCGCGCCGATGGGTTCCTATTTATGAATATTTATACCTTGCAAACTCCCAAAGGAGCCCCGTTAATCGGAATTTTTGCATGAATATGCAAAAATTCACCAAAGTCCCACAGGCTCCTAGGCGTTCATATTGCTGAGTGTCTAAATTTCAGTATTTTAATGGGGTGTTGGATGCTTTTTTTCGATCTTCCGGGCTTTTCAGAAATTGTTCTCAGTTATATAGTATGGTGGGAGGTTTCCAATGCAATACAGGATAGATAAGAAATCGGGAAACAGGCTCTCGGTACTGGGATTCGGCTGTATGCGTTTCCCCAGGAATCTGGGAGCCATAGATATGAAGAGAACCGAAACACTGATAATGAAGGCAATAGAGGGCGGAGTTAATTATTTTGATACCGCCTATATCTACCCGGGAAGCGAGGAAGCTCTGGGGGCTATTCTGGCAAAGAACAGTGTGCGGGAAAAGGTGTTCATTGCTACAAAGCTGCCCATAGTTCTGGTAAAGGACAAGGCGGATTTTGACAGATTCTTCAATAAGGAACTGGAAAGGCTTAGAACGGATTATATTGATTACTACCTTATGCACCAGCTTACCGATATGGATTTCTGGGACATGCTTAAGAATTTGGGCATTGAGGAATGGATTGCGGAACAGAAGAAAAGTGGACGGATACGGCAGGCCGGTTTTTCCTTTCACGGCACGCAGGCTGAATTCCTTAAATTGGTAGATGTTTATCCCTGGGATTTCTGCCAGATACAGTACAACTACTCCGATGAAAACTTCCAGGCAGGAACCATCGGCCTTAAAAAAGCATCGGAAATGATGCCGGTTATCATCATGGAGCCGCTTTTGGGCGGTAAACTCACCGAAGGCCTCCCCCAGGAGGCTGCGTCCATTTTCAAAAAGGCCGATTCTCACTCCAGCCTTGCCGCATGGGGCCTCAACTGGGTGTGGAACCATACCGGTGTAACCCTCCTCCTCTCCGGCATGAGCAGCGAAGCCCAGCTTGAGGAGAATATCCGTCTGGCCGATGCTTCGGCGCCGGGTATGCTCGGCCCTCTGGAACTGGATGTCTACCATCAGGTTCTAAATGTATTCAATAAATTCTATAAAATACACTGTACCGGCTGTAATTACTGTATGCCCTGCCCCCAGGGTGTCAATATACCCGGTTGTTTTGCAGGTTACAACCTTTCCTATTCGATGGGTTTTGTACTGGGCCTCAAGCATTACATTACGAGCATTGCCGCCATATCTGAAAAAACCGCGGGCGTCGGCCTCTGCGTTAAATGCGGGAAATGCGAGAAAATCTGTCCGCAGCGTATACCCATCATCCGCTGCCTTGAAGATGTCAAGAAACGCATGGAGCCCTTCTGGTATCGGTGGGTGATAGGTATAGCCCGTTTTGTTTTGGGTAAAAACGGAAAGAAAAACTTGCAATGATTATCCATTTTTGCTAAACTTATCTGTAAATGTATAAACCTTACCAGCCTCCGGTGGTTCACGCATATCCGGATATTGAGACACCGGAACCTCATGTTTCAAAATTCATGATACTGCTGGTAAAATTATTTGGACGTTTGTACCTCTTTCTTTTTCTGGGTATAGCCCGTATCTTTTTAAAAGGTAAGCGCTATTTCTTTGACTCTTTTGATAGGGCTTTACGGGGAAAGAGTCGTTGTATCCTTGCGTTCAGGCATCCCTGTGGAGGGGAACCCCAGATGCTCTCCTGGTTCATCCTCTTCAAGTTCAGGGCTCTGGCGAAGAAGAGCGGCTATACTTTTGCAAGAGCGCCCCATACGGTTTTTGTGTACGGCTACGAGGTGGTACGCTGGGGCGGGGCTATTGCACGCATGGTCATGCCCAGGCTGGGGGCCATGCCGGTTCATCATGCCAAACTGGATACACGGGGTATGAGCCGTATCTACAGGGCCATAACGGAAGGTCCCTATCCCCTGGCCATAGCTCCAGAGGGTCAGGTTTCCTATACTGCCGAATCTATTCCCCGCCTTGAACAAGGCGTAATCAGAATTGGGTTCCATGCGGCGGACCGGCTTCAACATTCAGGCAGCAATTGCCCGGTAGAGATACTTCCCGTGTCGGTTCATTTCCGCTACGGCGTGTGGGGAAAGCTCGCGCTGAAATCGCTCGTCGGTAAGATTGAAAAGTATACCGGCCTTGGAAAGGGAAATAAGGATGCCGGGGAATTGTCTATGCAGGAGCGTATCCTGCACTGCCGTGAACATATCCTTGCGGTAAACGAGAAACGTTATGGTCTTCCGGTATATCCCGATAGACCTTATACTGAACGTATTAACGCGGTCATAGACGCGGCCTTGAACTATACAGAAATGCTCCTGGGGCTTCAAAAGGGGCGTGGAGAAATTATTGACCGCATGTACCATCTACGTCAGATATGCTGGGATCGTATATACCTTCCTGGTACAAACGTGTTGGACGATTTTTCCCCTGTTGAAAGGAGCGTTAAAGATCTTCGTGCCGGAGAAGCCTGGCATGCAGGCCGCCATCTGGAGGTGGTGGATTTTTCCTGGTATTTTCGCGGCGCTCTTCCCTCCGAAGATGCGCCTCTGCATACAAGGATAGAGTATGTTCAGAATCTCTGGGATTTTGCCAATCGTACTATGGGCGGGGCCTATGCGAACCGTACAAATATCTTTCCCCGTCGTGTTATCTTCCGGGCAGCTCCGCCTATAAACCTGTCGGCGCGGCTTCCCGAATACAGGAGC
This sequence comes from Treponema sp., assembly GCA_031274035.1. GTDB lineage: Bacteria > Spirochaetota > Spirochaetia > Treponematales > Breznakiellaceae > JAISNI01. The sequence goes on from JAISQR010000395.1 coordinate 29,335, forward strand.
AACAGAAAAGCAGTTGTCAGGAAAGTTATGGATGAACTAAAAGACGCCTATATGAATTGTATAGAAGAAATGAAAAAAGAGTGAAGCTCATTCCCTGAAAGGCCCTGCCGTACTCGCATAAACCTGTTTTTTATGGTAAACTTTAACTTAACTATGAAGCGATTTGAAGCCCTTCTTGCCGCCGGACTGGGGGATTGGCCAGCGGGGACGGTATTCCTTGCCGCGGTTTCCGGCGGTTCCGATTCTACGGCTATGCTGGCGGCCCTTGCCGCCTTACGGCAGGGGCAAGGGTTTACGCTGTATTGCCTGCATGTAGAGCATGGGATACGGTCGGCGGAGGAGTCTAAAGGCGATGCGGAGGCGGTTCGGGGGCTTTGCGGAAAACTGAACGTACCCTGCCGTATCGTGCATATTGCGCCGGGAAGAATCGCGGCGGCGGCCGGTAAATGGGGGACAGGCATTGAGGCGGCGGCCAGGTTTTTCCGGCATAGGGTATGGTTAAGGGAAGCGCGGCGTCTGGGCGCCGGCCGGGTGCTGGCGGCTCATACACGGGACGATGTCCTTGAACTGCTCCTGATGCGCTTCCTGCGGGGCTCAGGCCCAGCGGGACTTGCCGGCATTCCCCGTGAGCGGGGCTGTGTGTTACGGCCCATGCTGGCGCTGGGCAGGGAAGATGTGCTTGGCTACCTGGATGAGTGCAACATTCCCTATAGGACGGACTCTACCAATGCCGATACAAAGTACCTCCGTAACCGCATACGGCTCAGGCTTATCCCCCGGTTGAATGTGCTGTTTCCGGGTTGGCAGAAACCGGTTCTCAGCCTGGCGGAAACTCAAGCCATGAGCGCTTCTTTTTTAAAGGCTGAAGCGGAGAAGCGTATCCCCTGGCATTCAGGCCGTTCGGGGCTTGAGCCTAAGATAAACGCGGCGGCGATCTTAAGCGCGGACAGGGGCGTATTTTTTGCCGAGCCCTTGATTGTTCGGGAAGAAGCCCTGTTCCTTGCCGCGGATAAACTTGCGCCGCAGAGCGGGAATGAGGCAACACTAAAGCGCAGTACTATACGGCGCTTTGCGGCCGGAAAAACCGGGGCCGCGGATCTGGGGGGGCTGCAACTTGAAAGCAGTTCCGGCATGGTAAATATATGGAAAAAAGGCAAGGATTTCTTTGAACGGGGGTTTTTACTGTTGATTAAAGAGCCGGGAGTCTATAATCTTAAAGGGTTAAGCATAAGGATCGGCACGGCACGACCTGCCGGGGAGTTTTGCGGATATTTTTCCGCCGATCTTCCTCTGGCCATAAGGCCGGTTTATAAAGATGATTATATTTTCCATGACGGAAAAAAGCGGAATGCGGCAAGCCTTTTTGCGGAAAAATCTGCCCGCAGGGTACTTGAAGGGGCTTGTGCTTCCCGGTACACAGATAGGATATGCGCGGAAGACAGAACAGGGATTGCGGCCCTAATCGGTAGGGGGCTGGACGGCGGCGTTCTTGTATGGCGAAGGGAAGAAAAGCTCTCTGTTTTCTTTGCTTCCCTTGAATACGAAGTATTTTGCGGCGGAAAAAGATCGTTTCCCGGATAATTGTGGAAATTTAATTGGTATAAAGGCATTTCTAAAAAACCTGGTTAAGTTTTTAGAGGTCTTCTTAATAAATTCAGGTAACTACTCAGATTAATGTGTGGGTTAAAAGTATCTGAAAACACGTATCAAAAATCGTACATGCTTGAGTAGTTGCCAATTTAGTCTTTCCTCGGTGAGTTTTGGAGGGTATATTAGAATGAGCGAAGAAAATAACAAGACGCCGGATCAGCCGAATCTGCCGCGTCCTTCCCTGCAAAAGGGGAAGCCGAACCGTTTTGCGCTGGTCTTTTTCATCGTTGTAGCGGCGCTTTTCGTTGCCTACTTTTTCCGTAACGATAGTCAGCCGGTACGGGAATTGCCGTATTCGGCTTTTATAAACTATCTGGAACGGAACGAGGTTGCTACGGTGAAGATTTTCGATAACAACACAATAGAGGGAACGCTGAAAGGCGCCTCCGGGGAGCAGACGCCTTTCAGGACCCTGATCCCCTATCACGACCCGGATCTGCTGCCGAGCCTGCGTTCCAAGAATATAAGCGTATCCGGCGCCGTGGCGCCGGTAAGTTTCTGGCAGCTTATCCTGGAATTCCTTCCCTGGATGATAGGCTTTGCTTTTATCTGGATAATGTTCAGGAATATGCAGGGAGGCGGGAATAAGGCTTTTCAGTTTGGTAAGAGCAGGGCAAGGCGCTATCAGGAGGAGGGCAAAAAGATAAGTTTTGCCGATGTTGCAGGGCAGAAGGATGCCAAGTACGAACTTGAAGAGGTAGTTTCCTTCCTTAAAAACCCGCAGAAATTTACCAAGCTGGGTGCAAAGATACCCAAGGGGGTGCTCTTGGTCGGTATGCCGGGCACGGGAAAGACATTGATGGCAAGGGCGGTAGCCGGTGAGGCTGGGGTTGCCTATTTCCACATGTCAGGCTCGGATTTTGTAGAGATGTTTGTGGGTGTAGGCGCAAGCCGTGTTCGGGACCTTTTTGAACAGGGCAGGCGCAATGCGCCCTGCATCATCTTTATTGACGAATTGGATGCGGTGGGCCGTACCCGCGGAGCCGGTTACGGCGGCGGCCATGACGAACGGGAGCAGACCCTGAACCAACTCCTTGTGGAGATGGACGGTTTTGATTCCAAGGACGGGGTGATAATCCTTGCGGCCACAAACCGGCCTGATGTTTTGGACCCTGCCCTGCTGCGGCCTGGCCGTTTCGATAGGCAGGTGGTGGTAGCCATGCCGGATATCAAGGAGAGGGAAGCTATACTCCACATTCACGCAGGTAAAATCCCCCTGGGCAAAGATATTGATCTGAGCCGTGTAGCCAGGGCTACACCGGGGATGAGCGGTGCGGATATTGCTAATTTGGTCAACGAGGCGGCCCTTTTCGCCGCCCGCAGGGATAAGCCCCATGTTGAAATGTCTGAATTTGAAGAGGCGCGGGACAAGATACTCATGGGGGTAGCGCGGAAGACCCTGGTCATTTCGGACAAGGAACGGCGTATGACGGCTGTTCATGAGGCGGGCCACGCCCTGCTGCACTATTTTCTTAAAAATGCCGATCCTCTTCACAAGGTAACAATTGTACCTCACGGGCGCGCACTGGGCATGGCAATGTCCCTGCCGGAAGAGGATACCTACAGCCGTACCAGAGGCTGGATTGAGGACCGTATTGTGATCTGCTACGGCGGATGGATAGCGGAGATGCTCTTCTACAACGAAACCACGACAGGAACCAAGCAGGACATTCAGCAGGCAACAGAAATGGCCAGGCACATGGTCTGCGAATGGGGTATGGCCGAGGAGATGGGCCCTGTCGCCTACGGTCAGGAGGAGGAACCAATCTTCCTTGCAAGGGAAATTGCGCGGCACAAGGACTATTCCGAGGACACGGCGCGGAAAATAGATCAGGCGGTAAAGAAGATTCTGGACGCCGCCAAGGAAAAGGCGGCGGAAATTCTGAGAAACCATCGGGGGAAACTGGAGAAGCTGGCCGAGGCCCTTATGGCCAGGGAAACCCTGATTGACGACGAGGTACGTTCTCTGCTGGAACTGCCGCCCCGCATTATCCTGAATCCCCCCATCGGACGCGCATTACCGGAGACCTAATTTATATGACAGTAAAGGTAACTTTAGTAGGCTCTCTGCTGTTTTGTATATGTTCATTCCTGAATGCCGAAGGTTTCAGGGACAGGACAGGGAATGGATTAAAGGGGGATGAAGGAGCGGCGGATCGCTATGTCGAATGGGCGGAAAAATATATCGGCGAAGGTAAATGGACCGAGGCCCTTGCAGGGCTTGAGCGGGGCGCTGATTTTTCCAATGCAAGTTCGGATATTTCCTACCTGCTGGCCCTTACCCGCCTGCATGAGGGTAGACCGCGGGGGGCGGCGCTGGAAGCAATACGCAGGGGGCTTACGCTGAACAAATGGAGGCGTTATTCGGAGGACTCCGCAAAGCTCCTTGAGGCGCGTATACTTACCGAACTGCGGCAATACGAAGCAGCTCTGGAGGTGCTTTCCTCTAGTAACCGGAGTGCGGAGGAGTCAAGGCTGCGGCTTCTGGCCTTAAAGGGTCTTGGCAGGGAGGAAGAATTTCTGGATGTTATGGCAGATGCACTGGACAGGTATCCAGAGGATCCAATTTTTCTATCAATCCTTTTTTCCTACGGACTGGAAGTTCAGGCGGAAAATCCTGATGGAATGCTGCGAGGCAGGGCGGGGGAACTTACCGCCTTGGCTATCTGGCGGCTCCCCCTGCTGACGGAAACCGATCCCAACCTGGCTTGGCGTGCTGTTCCCTTTATTAATGATGAAGAAAACAGCCGGCGGCTGCTGGAGGCTTACCGCAGTATTAACCCCCATGTTCCCGCTTCCCTTCCGTCCGCTCTCCGTCTGGGCGTTATCGGTGAGGAAGCAGGTGTAGAGGAGTTTTTTTTACAGGGGGCTTGGAAGCCTGAAGCCTCCGCGCCTGTCCTGGACAGGGCGCTTTTTCCTGAGTTTTACGGCCTGCTTTCCGGCGATACCGCTAAGGCGCTATTCAGGCAGAACTTTCTGCGCTACACCGGAGCTATTACCGAGGACCTTGATCATGATGGTATACCGGAAGTATGGGTACATTACCAGGACGGGCTCATCGTGGATTATTCATTCGATGCGGACCAGGATGGTATTGCGGAGATCGATATCTTATTCTCAGGGGGACAGCCGGTCCGTATGTTGATCGTTGCGGCGGAAGAAACCGCCGCAGATGGTTTTTTGAAAGAAGGCAGGGACTATCCGGTAAGTAGGGAAGGGCTGCGGAGGGTGGAGATTATCTGGGAGCAGTTTCCGGCAGCCGCGGAAACCAGGCTGGACGGAGTGAGGTATATGCACAGGCCTAGGGACTTTTTCTACAGTCCCATATTATTAAAGGAATTTCTCCCCGGTTTTTCTATGTACCCTGAGCTTGATTCCCTGTCAAAGCTGCTGTCCCCGGAGGATATAATCTTTTTTTCAGTTTATCTGGAACGGTCAAGCCGTGAATTTCCCGGCGGTGTTGAGCGCGTAGAACTGAAACAGGGTGTACCTCAGAGGGCCCTGGAACTGGTTGGCGGCAGGCCGGCAGCGGAAACCGAATTCAGGGAAGGCATGCCTGTGTTTCAGCGCATAGACACCGATCTTGACGGCAGAATGGAAACCGAACGGCGCTTTAGGGAAAATACAGAGGATACGGCCGGTCTTTCTTCGGGGGAAGAGGGCCGTGATGCTCTCTTTAATTTTAAAAAAATAGCCGAATCGAGTCAGAGCGACTGGGATGGAGATAGTATATTTGAAACGGGGGAAGATTACTTCTACTCTGTAGGCGGGGAACGGACCATACGTTCCTGGGATATGGATAAGGATGGAAACAGGGAATATACCTGGGGGCAGCCTGCTGATATCTTCAACAGGTAGATTAGTATTGAGCGGGAAGCCTGAAATGAGGAGAATATGACGCGAAAACATTTAGACAATAGATGTCTGTGGAAGACGGGGTGGATAATTGTCCTTGTGCCGGTGCTTTTTTCCTGTCATTCCGTGGCGAAAGCCGAGAAACGGCTTATCCCGCCAAAATCTACAAGCGAATTCCGGCTGGATGATATAAAAAATAGTATCGGTGATGATCCTGCCTTGGCTATTCATAGAATAGGCATATACAGGGCCATCTATGTATCGGAAGACGCCGTCCCCGGAAATGACGAGGAGACACTGGAAACGCTTAGAAACCTGGAAGAAGAGGCGGTACGAAATCTAAAGGAGTTTCAGGAGAAAGCTATTGCAGAGAAACGTTGGGGCGACGCCGCATCTCTGGCACGGTCGCTTGTAAGCCTTGGTATTCCGGTAGAACAGTCCGGCAACGAGCCTGAATTTGTCCTCTCCGAGGCAAAAAAGGATCTGAACGATGGTAACTACCTGCCGGCTTTTCTTGGCGCTGTACAGGCACATGAAGAGTTGGGCCTTGAAGATGCTCTGCTCTTTCTTGAACATGCGGTTAAGGCTAAACAGCGGCGTACCGCGGCCTTCTTTCTTGCCGTAGCGGACAAGCTGGCAGGAAACGGGGGAAACATTACGGAAGAATACCGTATCTATGCCCAGGGGCGCGATTCTCCATCCGATATGATAAAAGGAGTCGCTACGATTATCGTAGACCGCGGCACCAGGATAGAACGGGGCATGGGCTTCCCCGATATGGTTTTGGGTTCGGCCTTCTTTGTGGATATATCCGGCCTCCTTATCACCAATTATCATGTGATAGCAAGTGAAGTAGAGCCCAGTTATGAAGGTTATTCGCGCATGTACCTGCGTATGGGGAGTAGTTCCAGTCCGCGGATTCCCGCCAAGGTAATAGGCTGGGATAAGGCCATGGACCTGGCCCTTATCAAGGCTGAGTTTAGCCCTGAGTATGTATTTTCGGTGGTGGACAGGAGCATCCCCCGTATTGGGGATACCGTGCTGGCCATCGGTTCCCCCGGCGGTCTTGAAAAAACCGTTACCTCCGGTATTGTCTCCGCACTGGGCCGGCGCTTCCTCCAGCTTGGCGATGTTATTCAGATCGATGCGGCGGTGAACCACGGCAATTCCGGCGGGCCTGTCATCGATCAGGAAGGAAGGCTTGTAGGCATAGTTTTTGCCGGTGTGGAACAGTACCAGGGGCTGAATTTTGCCGTGCCCGCGGAACGGCTGGCGGCGGCTCTTCCCTCTATGATAAAAGGAGGTAAGGCTGAACGGCCCTGGCTTGGCCTTACTTTAAGCGAAACCGTTTACGGCGCCGAGATCATCTATGTTGCGCCCGGGACGCCCGCCGCGGATCAGCAGATAAAAGAAGGGGTCTACATCAAGACCATTAATAAACAGGAGGTAACAGCGCCCCAGGGAGCCCTGATTACGGCATTGCAGGATTGTCTTTTTCAGCTTCGCCCCGGCGAGCTTATCAGTCTGGAAACATCGGACGGCGCCAGTCATACTCTGATGATGGCTAAACGCCCGGATATACCGCTGGCTGAAGCCGCAAAAAAGGATAGCCGCGAGCGTCTGGCCGCCCCTCTTTTTGGTATTATTCTTTCCCCCGCAATGAGCGGGGATCTCTTATTTTTCGACTATCTTGTAAAAAAGGTTGTGCGCGGTTCTATTGCCTATGAAGCAGGTCTCTCAGAGAACGATCCTATAAGCATACGAGGTTTTCAGGTTGAAGAAAAGAACGGTTATGCCCTGCTTAACATCAGCGTCAAAAAACGCCGATCGGGATACCTGCAAACTTTCATGCAGCTTCCGGCGCTTCTCGATTCGCCTGATACCCTTTAACAGATGCCAAAGAAGCCCGCTATGGCTCCTTGCAGCCGCGGACACTTCGTGTCCGATTGTACTTGTGGGTGTTTTTGCAAGGTATAAATATTCATAAATATGAATATTTATACCATTTTATGCGCGAAGCGCAACAAACTCCTGGGCGGTTTCCAGCAATTTTACTTTTGAGTCCCCTCCGAAAAGGGGCTTTTTTGCAAATTTGACATTTCTAGTCTTTCGTAAGTCATTGTATTATAAAGACTTAGGATTTCAGAAAAAGGTCGGAATTCACGGAAACAGAGTTTTCGGAGGGGACTCA
>JAISQR010000427.1 GCA_031274035.1 Treponema sp.
GCGTTGTTCACCACATTGGTAAAGATCTGCCGCACCCGTGTTTCGTCCCCGTAGAGAATTTCAGGAACCGCCGGGTCGCGGGACCTCTTGAATTCAAGCCCCTTCCCATGGGCGATAAAGTCGCACATGGAAACGCTGCTGTCGTAAAGCCCGTACATATTGTAATGTACCGGCACTAATTCAAGTTTTCCGGCCTCTATCTTTGAGAAATCCAGAATGTCGTTAATGATGGTAAGGAGGGACCGGGACATTTTTTTCATGTCCTCGAAGTAGCCTTTCTGAAGGGGGCTAAGGTTTTCCGTGGGCATGAGATCGCTCATGCCGATGATGGCGTTCATGGGGGTACGGATTTCGTGGCTCATGTTGGCAAGGAACATGCTCTTTGCACGGGTAGCCTGCTCCGCGTCTTTCTTGGCGCCCTGGAGCCTGGCGACAAGGCCGAGGAGCAGGACGATAAGGCCCAGGAGCAGGGCCGAAGCGCCGATAAGCCAAGGAATCTGGGCCGTTTTTCTGCGGTAATCAAACACCCGCCGGGTCCAGCGGTCGGATATAATTTCCGTATCAATCAGCCGCAGGGCCTTGGACACGATGGAGCATAGAATACGTTCCCTGACATTGAAACCGAAGGTAGATTCATAGGGATACTTAAAGACAAGGTTTGCCTTGAATCCCGGCCTCTCCTGAAAATTGGTTAAGCTCAACAGCAGGTTTCTGGTGGCCATTACCAGGTCCACCTCCCCCCGTTCCAAAGCGTCAAAGGCATCCTGGTTGTTGTTGTATTCCTTCGTATTAGAATGGTTCGGAAACCAGGTGTGGAAAACATCGGCATACGCGGTGTCCTGTATAAGCCCTATCTGGGAGTAAAGCACCTCATTTATATCGATATCTTTATATTCCGAACGGGACAACAGGGCGTAGTAATCGGTTTGATAAGAAGTATCGGGCCAGAGGAAACGGCCTTCCCGTTCCTCCGAATAGATCATCTCCGAAATTATGGACGCTTCGCCCCTTTCAACCATATCCATCAGTTCAGGCCAGTTAACGAACTTTTTGTTCGCCGGAGTAAAGGTGAGCCCCGTAAAAGCCTCAATCTCCGCAAGTACGTCAAAGGCGCTCCCCTCCCATTCCCGCTCATAGGTATTGTAGAAACTCACCGGATAATTGTCGTATTCGGCGGCTATTGGAATGGGGCGGTTCGACCCTATGTGATCCCGAATGTATTTCCGTTCGTTTCCTGTAAGCCAGGCAAAGAGCTTATAACGCCGATAATCCCGCAGCCCCTGGATATATATACTGTTCAGATAAGGGGACGCGCCGTTCCGCAAAGCCTTCTGTACCACCGAAATAACCGGTTCAAGATCGGGATTTTGGGTTGCCAGGGAGACAGGGCCGTACAGGAGGGGAAAAAAATCTTCCGCAATCACATCGCCGTAGCTGTCAAAGGCAGCCTCGGCAACACCCTCGTCAAAAAAAGCGTCTATTTCGCCGCTTTTTAACATCCTATAGGCGCTTTCGTAATCGTTGACAAAAAAGGTCTCAAAGGGATTCCGTTCAAGCGCGGAAACCTGGGAATATGTGGTGGTTCCCTCAAAAAAGGCATACCGGAGGGGCCGGGAATTGGCGATTTCCGGCAGCGGCTGAACGCCGGAAATACGCATAAATTTAACCGACCGCTCGGCGATAGGACTTGTCATATAGTAAAGGCCGCGGCGCTCCTCTGTGGCGGTCAGTTCCCCTGAAAAATCAATTTCCCTCGATTCCAAACCGGCTATCAGGGCGTCCCATTCATAGATGGCCGGTTCAAAGGGTATCCCGAACAGTTCCGTAAGCCACCGGCAGAACCGGACCGAAAATCCCTCGATTCTACCTTTTTCATTATTATAGAAGGTTTCGGTGGTTAGATTCATGCCGTAGACAAAACCGCTCCGCCGGGCCTTGAGGGACTCAATAGCCGCGCGTTCCGCTTCGGTTAAGCCCGGTATATCATGATAGGAGGTGTAAACGGGATATTCATCTTGCCCAAAAGGCCGGTCTTTTTTGCCGCAGCCGGAGATACATAAAAGGAGTATTCCGGCCAGAAGCAGTCCGGTTGTTTTTTGGGTCTCTTGTCCGATGCTTCGCATAAAAATATTACACCTTTTACCAAAGAACTACCTTGCCTAGGGCCGGGTATATTGTTCTTATAAGGTATTTATATTCGGGTTTAACACCCACAACCGCGGCAACACCGCGGGGTATTAAACCCTCAATACAAATAAGGAGAATCTCAATTTAAAAATAATAACAACAACAGGGGAGGAACGCAAGCTCCCGCGGCGCGTTAAAATCGTTTTACTCTCACCTGTACTGTTCGGTCCCAATAGCATACCGCGGGAAAGGCATACTATTTAAGGCAGTTCCAAAATGTCAGATTTTGGAACCAACCCATTTATCTATATTTTTAGACAAAGCGGCGTACTACTGCGTACCATGACGGAATTCGCGCTGGACATCCCGTTTTAGATCACGTTCCCGTATATCGGCGCGTTTGTCATAGGCTTTCTTACCTTTACACAGACCTAATTCTACCTTGACACGGCTTTTTTTAAAGTAAAAAGAAAGAGGGATAAGAGTATAGCCTTTTTCTTCAACCTTACGCCGTATGCGTTTTATCTCGTCGCGGTGGAGGAGGAGCTTTTTTTTCCGATCCGGATCGTGGTTAAAGACCGACGAAAAGGGATTCTCCGCTATGCGCAGGGAACGAAGCCAAACTTCTCCGTTTACAACCTCCGCCCATGCGTCGGGGAAGGATATTTTTCCATCCCTAAAGGATTTTACCTCGGTACCCAGAAGTTCCATGCCGCATTCATACCGGTCGTCTACCGCATAATCGAAGCGGGCTTTCCGGTTAAGGGCGATGATCTTGATGCCGTTGCTCATAGTTTATTCCTTTTATCCGCAATTTATCTTACAGGGGCCAGAATGGGCCGGAAGGATACAAAGGGCGAACAGGACGAGGGGGGCAGCGAGGCCCTCGTTTCCAGTTCTACCGGCGGAGCATTTGCGTCGAATCTGCTGCCGCCCCTGACAGGCCTCTCTGGGGAGCCTATTTCCTCTATCGCCGGCGCCGGAGCGTAGAGGAAATTCTGCGGGGCAAAGGGTTCCGCGCACCACTCCCAATACCCGCCGGGCATGTCCCGCGGTATAGCCGGACTATTTTCCCCTGTCCCGCCCGGCGTCCCCATATTCCTGACCGTTTTGGCGGCATATTCCCATTCGGCTTCGGTGGGAAGGCGGGCTTCCCAACCGGGAAACTCCGGGGCCAAAAGCCCGGTCAGCCACCTGCAATAAGCCTGGGCCGCATGCCAGGACACCCCTGTTACAGGGGAATTTTCCTCTGCCGTATTGGGGGGGCGCTGGTTAAGGTAGAGAGAATCGACAAGGCCCTGTTCGATAAGGTCTTGAGTATTTTCCTTGTTCCACTGAGGATAAGCCTTTAGGAAAAGCGCCCAGGATTCATCGCCGGCCTCGCCGGTGGAGACAAAAAAGGCCCAGGATTCACCGCCGACCCCCGCGGGTACGCCTTCAAAGCTGATCGTGCGCGGGAAGGGTTGGGCCTGGACGAACCTTCCGGCGGGAATACCTATAAAGTAAAGACCGCCCGCCGTGATGATCTCAAGACGGCCGCCGTCAGTGCCCGGCAATTCTTCCTTCAACAGAGAGGCTTCCCGTTCTTCCTTCTGATACCAGGCCGAATTGGTTAAGGTTTCGGCGCTCTCCTGGGGAAGCAGGCCGGAAAGCCACGCTGAAGCCCCTGGATTTTCGGAAAGCCACGCGAGTATATCCCCTCCGGAATGAAGGATGCTGACCGGGGAAGGGGAAAGGCCCCCGTTATCCTTGAGGAATTTTGCCCGCCCAAGATCGCGAAGGCCGGCCCTTGTCTGGGTAAAACGGGCCGCCGCCCTTAGAATCTGCTCCATAGCGGCGGCGGTTTCAGGATCTGCCGCCGCTTTCCCCGTTCTGTACGCACCCTCGGAGAGCACCTGGGGTATCTGATAATCTTCGGAAGGCTCCCCCGCGAATGACCACTCCGCGTATTCCGCGGCTTCCGCCGCAAGGGCCTTCACCGGATCCCGCGTGTTCAGTTCAAAGGCCAAAGATTCCCTTTTGGGGAAGAATATCGAGGCAAAGATACGGCCTCCGAATTCTCTTTCGGTTATAGAAGGGCTGAAACCGGGCAGAACCGCTTCAATCCGCCGCGTTCCCCGGGGGATAAAGATACTACCGGGCGTTTTACCCTGATACACCCCGTCCACCCGGATCGCGGCCCCCTGGGGATCCGAATTGACGGAAAGGAGGATGCCGGGCTTTGAAAGCCCGGGATAGATTAAAATAAAGAACAGGATGATCAAAAGAACCAGGGAATAGAAGCCGGCAAGGTAGACCCCCGGATGTATACCCAGAATAGGCTTTAGGCGCACCCTGTCTTCAAGCTGAACCCCGTCCTGGGCCGGATTTTTTTCAGGGAGGAAATTTTTTACCGGAGGCTTTCTTCGTACCGTGTGCTTCTTTCTTGACATGATAAAGATTATAAAGCGTTCATAACTACCTTGTCAACGACGGCGTTTTGTGGTAGATTCTTGGTAATGGGTAAAAAGTCAAATTTTTTAAACAGCCTTCAACATATAACCGAAGCGTATCTTACCCGTAGGCGGAAGATACGGCGGTTGAAAAAGGAAAAACAGAAAAAAAAGCATTTTATCCTTGACTGGATAGAGGCCTTTATCTGGGCTGCCGGCGTTGTGCTCCTTATCAACCAGTACCTCTTTCAGGCTTATCAGATCCCTTCCGGTTCTATGGAGACTACACTTCTGATAGGGGATCGTATTTTTGTCAATAAGGCGGTATACGGGCCGGAACTTCTGCCGGGCCTTATCAAGCTGCCCAGTCCGATAAAACCTCTGCGGAACGATGTGATTATCTTTGAGAATCCTTCGTACGACTCGCGGGGGCCTGCGTTTGATATAGCCCAGCGTATCATATATATGCTTACCCTTTCCCTTGTGGATATAGACAAGGATGAATACGGTCAGCCTAAACCCCATTTTCTTATTAAACGGGCGGTAGGCATGGGCGGGGACCGGTATATTGAAAAGCGGGGGGATATGGAGATCCGCTTTGCGGGGGAGAATCGCTGGGTTCACGAGCGGGATTTTATCGCAGCGCGGGGCTGGACCCACCAGTTAAGCCGGTTTTCGGCTCAGTCATATATCAATCTTGAAGAAATTGGATATGAACGCGCCCTCAAAGATACAAGGGAACGGAAAAGTCCCCGCTACACGGTAAATGAACTTTCGGACGAACATCTTGCCCTTCAACATGGATATTTTGAAGTACGCCGCGCCGCCGCGCCGCATGAACAGGAGTTCCATATAAAGCTGGCGCGGCTTAAACTGGGCTTCTATGTGCCGGAGGGAAGAATTCTTCCATTGGGGGATAACCGGATCAATTCCCGCGACGGACGCTATTTCGGTACGGTGCGTGAAGCGAAAATTCTAGGGCAGGGGGCTTTCAAGTATTGGCCCCGCGCACGGCTGGGCCCCATCAGGTAGAAACTATGTTTGAAAAGAAAAAATTTTCTTACGCCGATCAGAAAAAACAGCGGCATCATATACACTGGGTGTTTATCTGGTTCTTTGCCTTTTTTTTGTTTTATACGGTTTTTACTAATCTGATATTTTCATTCCGTGTAGTGGAAACTGAGGCCATGCAGCCCGGATTATATACGGGGGATTTCCTGGTGTTTTCGTCCTATACGGTTCAATCTCTGTTTTCCGATATTGATATCTGGACGCCCGCGCCGCCCTTCCGCCGCGGTAATATCGTGGTTGTTGATACCGGCAGGCTGGATCGGAAGAGTCTTGTAAACATTATTCTGGATAATTTTATCCGGTTTTTCACCGCCCAGCGTGTCAGCATTGATAACAGGGGGGAAAATTGGTATATCAAACGGGTATTGGGTCTGCCCGGAGATGAAATTGCCATGACCAATTTTGTACTCCGCATAAAGCCCAGGGGAAGTCAATATATGTTTACGGAGTACGAGGTTGCTGAACAGAGCTACAATGTTACTATCCCCCAGATCCCCGCGTTATGGGACGAGTCCCTTCCCTTTTCCGGCAATATGGACGCGGTAGTTCTGGGTGAAGATGAATGTTTTGTCCTTTCGGATGACCGTAGTAACACCAACGATTCCCGTACCTGGGGGCCTATACCGGTTGATTGTATAACCGGTAAAGCCTTGTTCCGGTATTGGCCTTTAACCAGACTGGGAATACCGTAACAGCAATTTTACTCTTGAGTCCCCTCCGAAAAGTGGCTTTTTTGCAAATTTGACATTTATAGTCTTTCGTAAGTCATTGTATTATAAAGACTTAGGATTTCAGAAAAAGGTCGGAATTCACGGAAACAGAGTTTTCGGAGGGGACTCGCTTTTAGGTAAACACGAAAATCCTTGTTCGTAATCTTTAAGGTGTCAGCCATGAAAAGCGGCTTAATTAGCTCTCATTCTTAATAAAGCAAATTCTCCATTTCTTTGTTCTTCCTCATCTGATTGTCGGATTTTTTCGTGTCTTTGGTGTTTTTCGCGGTTAAATATGGATTTTTGTAGCATTTTTAGGGTATTTTTACCACATATAGCGCTAACAGTAAAAACGCTGTACCGTAACATGAGGGCTTGACAAAAGGCGCCGATTCCTCTAATCTTCTACAGCGGAGGTAACTGGCGCCATTGGAGAAAAAGCACCTTTTTATCATCAATCCGCGCTCATTTTTGACAATTAAGGATATTAATTGGGTCATCGCCGAAATAGTATCGTGTTTTGAAGGTATCCGCCGGGCTGAACCGTTCCGCTCCCTTGACACTATACCGGTTTTACCGGCTGTTGATTCTTCTAAAGGTCCATACGCCATTCATATCTCTCGTTTCCCCCGGGACGCAATCATCATTATACGGAAATATATGGCCGCGGCCGCCGGGAAAGCGCTGGTGCGGATATATTCCATAGGCGGCGATGGAATAGCTTTTGGCTGCCTGAACGGGATTGTGGGGCTTCCCAATGCCGAGTTGGCCCTGGTTCCTTACGGAAGCGGCAATGATTTTGTGCGATCCTTCGGAGAAGGGCTTACAGGGGAGATGCGGAAGATTGAAGCCCAGGTAGACGCCCCCGCCGTTCCGGTTGACATTATCCATTGTGGAACCAACTATGCCCTCAACTCTTGCTCCATTGGAATTGAAGCGGCGGCAATACGGAAAGTCCTGTGGGCGCAAAAAAGGGTATGGAAGTTAAGACGCAAGTACCATTCCCTCAACGGTCTGCTCTACACCCTGTCCGGTATCGCGGCGGCCTTCGATAAAGAGGCGTCAGGGCAGTGCTACCAGATGACCATAGACGATGAAGAAATGGAAGACGATCTGGCCCTTATCTACCTGGCAAATGGACGGGGTTACGGCATCGACAAGGTTGTGATCCCAGAGGCCGTTCCCGATGACGGCAGCCTTGATATGCTGACCATTACGAAAGCCTCTACTATAAAAATTTTGCGTCTCCTTCCAGACTATATGAAGGGGAATTACAAAAAACACCCGGATGAAATTACCTACCGGCGGGTAAAAACGGTTTCAATAAATTCGGATACGCCGCTGTGCATCGCCCTGGACGGAGAGGTTTTTTCGACACATCCATTGCTATTGCTATAGTTCCCCAGGCTGTCCGTATCGCGGCGGTAGGCGGCAGGGCATTCTTAAACAGCGGGGCGGCTCATGCGGAATAAGGACGCGGGGAGGAAAACAAGAGAATCCCGTTACTACAGCACGGCGAATTTTACCATTGTCATCGCTACGTCCGCGTATGTAGTTACCAGGACATTGAACACCGTCTTCCAGGCCCATTTCCTGCATACCGTGAGTACCCTGATTATGGGGGGAATAACAATAGCGCTCCTGCTCCTGATTCAGCATGGTTTCAGGAACATTCTCGATCCCGCGTTCTTCTGCCCGCTCCTGGCTTATACCGCCGGTATAGCGGCCATGGCCGTCAATCACGAAGCCCACTTCTTTTTCACCATTTACTTTGGTACGTGCTGTATCGCGGTGGTCTACAATAACCGGGAGAGCCTGGGCAAGTATTTACTGCTTACCAACGCGGTCAATATTATTCTAATTTGTTTCCGCTTCCCCCTTTCCATGCCTTCTTATCGGGCGTCTATTTCGGAACTTATGGTTCATGGAATAGTTATGATCTTCGCGTCTATTCTGCTCTTCATGATCGTCTATTTTATTACATACCGCGGAGTAGAGGCGGTTAGGGCGCTGGATACGTTTACCGGGTTGATGGAAGCAACGCCGATGATGATTGCCATTGTTGACGAACTTAACTGTATTACCTACCTTAGCAAAACAATGTCCGAATTCGCGCATATCAAAAACTCTGCCTTGGCCGAGGGACGTCCGTTACTGGACCTGTTCAGCGATATGGATATGAAACTGATGATCGGGGATATACTCGATTCTCAGGGTTTTGCCGCGTCTGTTAAGGAGATCAATATAGACGGCAGTAAGAAACATTTTTCGATAACCAGCGATACCCTGGGAGCAGCGGCAGGGGGGCGCTTCATCTATCTAAATGATGTTACCTTTATTGATCAGGCCAGGAGGGACGCGGAGCAGGCTACCCGTGCAAAGAGCATGTTCCTTGCCAACATGAGCCACGAAATCCGCACCCCCATGAACGCCATCATCGGCATGAGCGATCTCATGCCCACGGAAAACCTTAGCCCCCTTCAGAAAGGCTACTTCGAGGACATAAAAAAAATGTCCCGATCCCTTCTTACCATCATTAACGACATTCTGGATTTCTCAAAGATAGAGGCCGGAAAACTTGAATTAGTGCCGGTACATTACAATATGTACGGGCTTTACGACAGCATCGTCTCCATGTGCGAATTTATCGCCCATGGGAAGGGGCTTGAATTCAAGAGGTCCCGCGACCCGGCGGTTCCTGAAATTCTCTACGGGGACGAAACACGGGTGCGGCAGATCTTTACCAATGTGGTGAACAACGC
>JAISQR010000505.1 GCA_031274035.1 Treponema sp.
CCGCCGTACGTGTTGTTTTTCAAAGAAGCTGCGTAACCACTGGAAGGCTTTTGAGATGGTTTTCTTTTACATCAATTACGGCTTTATTTGATACCCGGCATACTTTCTGGATCACCACCGGAAAAGAAACGGGTCAGCGCCAAACGCCGCATGATGCACGCCGCCCTGAATTCGGATTTCCTGTATCAGGCATTGTTCTCAGAGTAAACGCCGATGCCCTGCCCCTGTGTTCTAATAAACTTGACAATTCAAATGAACTAAGACAACATATAATCATATTATCATCAAGAGAGGTTTTTATGATTCAGAATATTCCTGAAGTCAAGCTGGGGATCATCGCGGTTTCACGCGATTGCTTTGTGTTATCCCTGTCGCAGAACCGTAGGGGCGCGGTAGTTGCGGCCTGCGCTAGGAAAGGCGTCTCTGTTTTTGAAGCAAAGACCACCGTAGAGAACGAAAGGGACGCCGTAAAGGCGGTGGAAGAGGTGAAAGCCGCAGGCTGCAATGCCCTTATTGTATTTCTGGGGAATTTCGGACCTGAAACGCCTGAAACCCTAATTGCGCAGTTCTTCCGCGGGCCGGTCATGTTCGCGGCGGCGGCCGAAGATACCGGCAAGGATCTTATCAACGGCCGCGGCGACGCCTACTGCGGTATGCTCAACTGTTCCTATAACCTGGGCCTGCGCAAGATACCGGCGGTGATCCCCGAATACCCCGTCGGCGATCCCGACGACATAGCCCTCATGGTCAAGGATTTCCTGCCCGCAGCCCGGGCCCTTATCGGTCTTTCCGCGCTTAAAATCATCACCTTCGGCCCCCGTCCCCAGGATTTCTTTGCCTGTAACGCCCCTATCAAAGGGCTTTACGATATCGGCGTTGAAATTGAAGAAAATTCGGAACTGGACCTTCTGGTTTCCTACAGGGATCACAAGGATGATAAACGCATTGGCGATGTAGTAAAGGACATGGCCGAAGAGCTTGGCGCGGGCAATCAGTACCCGGATATTCTTCCCAGGATGGCGCAGTTCGAGCTTACCCTGCTTGACTGGGCGGAGGCCCACAAGGGGGCGCGTAAATACGCTGCCTTTGCCGACAAGTGCTGGCCCGCCTTCCCCCAGGAATTCGGCTTTGTACCCTGCTACGTCAACAGCCGCATGGCAAGCAGGGGGATGCCGGTAAGCTGCGAAGTCGATATCTACGGCGCTCTAAGCGAGTACATAGGCGCCTGTATCAGCCAGGATGCTGTTACCCTTCTTGACATCAACAATTCCGTTCCCAAAGACCTCTACGAAGAGGACATCAAGGGTAAGTACAACTATACCCTCAAGGATGTGTTCATGGGCTTCCACTGTGGCAACACGCCCTTCTGCAAGCTCAAAAAGGAAAAGAATACCGCGCTTAAATTCCAGCTTATCCAGAACCGTACCCTTGAAAAAGGAGGGAAGCCCGACTTTACCCGCGGCACGCTGGAAGGCGACATAGACGCAGGCGACATCACCTTTTTCCGTCTGCATGGCGGCCCGGACGGTACGCTCCAGGCTTACATAGCCCAGGGCGAAGTGCTCCCCGTAGCAACCCGTTCATTCGGGGGTATCGGTGTGTTCGCTATCCCTGAAATGGGCAGGTTCTACCGCCATGTACTCATCGCGAAACACTACCCGCATCACGGCGGCGTAGCCTTTGGCAAATTCGGCAAGGCCCTTCACACCGTATTCAGCTATCTCGGCGTCCAGGATATAGCCTTCAATCAACCCAAAGGTATGCTCTACCCCACCGAGAATCCTTTTGCATAAGCGTTCTGCGTTAAGACGGGGACGGGTTATTGTAAACAGCGGCCTTAATGGGGCCTGCACCGCACTGACTATTCTCCGTCAATATGCGTGCGTATGATTTTTTGGGGGTAGCTCCAGACTTGACGCGAAGCGGCAAGTCTGGAGCGCAGGGGGGCCGGAGAGCTAAGGCGGCAATTTTAGGATTGGAGTTTTGCGGAGCAAAACTCCTGTAAGCAAAAAAACGCTCGTTTTTTTGCGGTGGAAACAGGCCCCCCTTTTAAATACTATGCACATTTGTAATATACTTACCCTGTCATTAATCTGTCTTTCCTCTTTCCAAAATAGAAATGTTACTGTATAATTATTAAAAGGTATGGACTAAACTATTCCTTCACAAGTAAACTTAAAGTGTATTTTTTGATAATTTCTTTATAAAACCGGAGGATTGATATGGCGGATGATGTGGTTTATGTGAATATCGAAGAAGGAGTTAAAAGGGTAATGAACAACAAAAAACTCTACGTTAAGCTCTTGCACAAATTTATCGTTGATATGAATATAGACGAACTTTTCGTTACGGTCCAGGGCGGTGATTATGAAAAAGCCCAGGAACAAGCTCATACTATTAAGGGCGCCGCCGCTAATTTAGGTCTTACAAAATTGTCGCGTCAGATACAGGATTTTGAAACCCATATTAAGGCAAAAGATATAAAACCAGGCATACCGGAAGCTGTCAAGGTTTGCTATGATAGTACAATAGATGAGATAAAGAAGGTGATAGCGCAATATGGCTCTTGAATCGAGGAATAATTTACCTACTGTCTTGGTCGTTGATGATGTTGAGATGAACCGGATGATCCTTGAAGAGATACTCAAAGATGATTACACTATCGTTACCGCCGGTAATGGTAAGGAAGGTTTGGATTATCTCTATCAAGCCAAGGTACTTCCTAAAATAATTCTCCTGGATATCATTATGCCTGTGATGAACGGGTATAATATGTTCAAGGTTATGAAATCTCACGATTCGTTAAAGCGTATACCGGTTATTTTTATTACGACGATGGATTCGGAAGGCGAAGCCCTGTCTGCCGGCGCGGTGGATTTTATCTCCAAGCCCTTTGTGCCGGAGATTGTAAAGCTGCGGGTACGGAACCAGGTTGAGCTTAAAAACTACAGCGATAACCTGGAACGGATGGTAGCTGAAAAAACAGCCGAGAATACCGCTACATTGGACAATACCCTTCAGGCTCTGGCCAATATCATTGAATACCGCAATCTGGAATCCGGCAGTCATGTAAAACGGACCCAATTTTTCTGTAAGGCTCTGGTTGAATACATTCTATCGGCAAATTTAGCCTATGCCGATGAACTGCGTTCCCAGGAACCGGATGTTATTTTTAAATCTATGGCCCTCCACGATGTAGGCAAGATAGGTATTCCCGATAATATACTGCTCAAGCCGGGCAAATTTTTACCGGAAGAGTATGAAATTATGAAAACTCATACTACGGTCGGTAAAAATATTATTGAAGAGATGATGAAGGCAGTCAGTAAGAACTCAATCTACCTGAAACATTGCCGTGATATTGCCTATTGCCACCACGAGCGTTTTGATGGGAAAGGCTACCCCCGGGGACTGGAGGGAACCAATATTCCCCTTTCCGCCCGCATAGCCTCCATTGCCGACGTATACGATGCTTTGGTGAACGCACGGGTCTATAAGGAAGCATTTCCCTTTGAGAAAGCTATAGGTATCATCGCCGAAGGCAGGGGAACCCAGTTTGATCCTATCCTCACCGACGCGGCGCTGGTAATTGAAGATCAGTTTCAGGAGATTTCCATAACCTATCAGTAAGCGCTTTCCGGTACGGCTGGGGGTTTGTTGCGCTTCGCGCATAAAACGGTATAAAAATTCATATTTATGAATGCGAACCGGAGGTTCGATGTGTCGCAATGTGTTTCACATTCTTTACCTATGTTTTAGACAAAGCAATGTGCCGGCGGCTGTTAAACCGCAATGATAATGTCCTCATGTAAACGCAATAGAAATGTCCCCTCTGATAGAATAGCGGCAGGAGGACAGGATGGCCGGGAGACTACCGATGGGACAGAAGGAATTGCT
>JAISQR010000553.1 GCA_031274035.1 Treponema sp.
GGGCCGTTTGTTTCCTGTCCGAGGATATTATATTTAAGGGGCATCCTCTCGTCCTTTATACGGGCTTCAAGGAGTCCGACCCGGAACTGGGTGGTTACAAAATCCGCGTTCTCAAGGGCTGCGCGGCGGTCGAGGGTCATGTGGATGTCTATGGGCAGTCCGGCCCTGGCGACCATCCTTTTTGCCAGGTTCCCGACAATTTCCTGTTTTTCCCGGCCCGCTTCAATATCTACCAGCCATAATTCCTTCAGAGGGAACTCATGGTACCGTTTAATAAACCCGTCCACCAATTCGGGGGTATAACTTGATCCGCCCCCGATGGTTGTTACTTTAATACCTTGCTTCATCATGCCTCCAACATTTATCTTTCAAATAAATTATGGCACGGTGAATTTTGATAACGCAAGAATCAGTTTGTCTACTGCAGCTATCATTATCGGACATCCCGGCAGTGGCTTGTCCCGGCAGCGAATTGCGGGCAGGGTTTGCGCCTGAACTATCAATTTGTGAAGTACCGGCATACATTGAGGGTAGTTTTTGATAACCGGGCTGGTTCCAGAATCTGACATTCTGGACAGACTCTAATTAGTCCGTGGAGCTGTCTGTGAGGTCTGTGGCGGCCCTTTGTCATTTACTCGGTACAATGGTATTTATTGGGCCTACACCGTGCTGTATTTTCCCATTAACACACTTGCGTGTGCTTTAGTTGGTGGGTCCGTGGTTAAATTCACTATTTTGGTCACCCGAACTTTTCCCTCATTTTGGCGAAAAACGCTTCCGGCGTCAGGGAGGGCTCTTCGTTTTCTTCGGCCTCATCGCTGTGGCGCTGGATAAGGCGGGCGGGTATTTCTTCCGGCGGCCAGGAGCTTCATGAGCTTGTATTGAATGAGGCTGCTAGAATTCGTCCGCCATGAGGTAGCGGTAACGGCGGCGGTATTTTTCGAGGATCTCCGGGAATTCCTCAAAGAGGGCTATGGGCACGGTCAGCGGTTTTACTTTTAAGAAATTCAACCGCGAAAGGCGCGAAAAGACACGAAAAAGGGAAGTACGCCGCTTCCAAGTACCGCGAAAATACCCAAAATTGAAGAAATTTAACCGCCAAGGAACCTATGGTTCCAGTGTACATCAGACCTATGGTCTTGAGGACACGAAGGCTTTGGTTAGAAAACACTCTTTTTCTTCCCTTCGCGGTTGTTTTTCTTTTCGTATATTTCGTGTTTTTCGCGGTTAAAAGTAAAACCGCTGCCCTCCCCTCATAACCGTCTTGTCAATAGATACACGAAAGGGTACATTAAAACTATGTTGGATAATTTGATAAAAGTTCTTTTTGGGTCCCAGCACGAGCGGGATCTTAAAGCTCTTTTGCCCATATTGCATGTGGTAAACGAAAAAGAAGCCTGGGCAGCCGCCCTTCCGGCTGAAGAATTTCCTCGAATGACGGCCCAATTCAGGGAGCGGTATACAAACGGCGAAAGCCTTGATTCTATGTTGAGCGAGGCTTTTGCCCTGGCGCGGGAAGCCGCAAGGCGAAATTTGGGGGAACGGCCCTACGATGTGCAGGTACTAGGCTCCATTGTGCTGCATCAAGGTAAGATCGTGGAGATGAAGACCGGCGAAGGCAAAACCCTGATGAGCGTAGCCGCAGCCTATATTAATGCTATCCCCGGCAAAGGCATACATGTTGTTACGGTGAACGATTACCTGGCAAGCCGGGATGCCGAATGGATGCGGCCTATCTTCAGCTACCTGGGCTTGAGTGTGGGGACTATCCTCTCCAATATGGACAATGATCGGCGCAAGCAGAACTATGCCTGCGATATCACCTACGGAACTAACAACGAGTTCGGTTTTGACTACCTGCGCGACAATATGTGCAGGAATAGGGAAAGCCGGGTACAGCGGGGGCACCATTTCTGCATCGTTGACGAGATCGACTCTATCCTGATCGACGAGGCTCGTACCCCCCTCATTATTTCCGGCGCTGCCGAGGATGATACCTATAAGTACGCCGAGGTGAACAAGCTGCTTAACATGCTGGAAGAGGTTAAAAAGAAGGATGACGGCGAATATCCAGACGAAGCTCAGGGCGAAGAGGTGGTTGGGGATTATAAGCTCAATGAAAAGAGCAAGAATCTTTCGTTTACCAATGCGGGTATGGCTAAAATTGAGGAAGTCTTACAGAAACGGAACCTTATCAAGGGCGCTATTGTTGATGAAGAGAATTTTGAGTACCTTCACTACTTTACTCAGGCTCTGCGGGCGCATAGGCTCTTCCATATTGATGTTGATTATGTAGTGCAGGACGGTCAGGTACAGATTGTCGATGAGTTTACCGGCCGTATTCTTCACGGGCGGCGCTATTCCGACGGGCTGCACCAGGCTATCGAGGCCAAAGAACGGATAAAGATTGCCCAGCGGAACCGGACCCTGGCGACCATTACCTTCCAGAATTACTTCCGGCTCTACGAAAAGATATCGGGCATGACCGGTACTGCCGATACCGAATCGGTGGAATTCAGCAAAATTTACAACCTTGATGTAGTTGTTATCCCCACCAATCTGCCGGTTATACGCAACGACGAGGATGATGTGGTTTTCCTTAACGAAAAGGATAAATACGAAGCCCTCTGCGATGAAATTGCCGAAGCGTATAAGAAAGGCCAGCCCATGCTTGTAGGGACTGTGTCTATCGAAAAATCCGAACGGATTTCAAGCCTGCTTACACGGCGGGGTATACGACACGAGGTACTCAATGCTAAAAATCACGCAAGGGAGGCCGTGATCATCGCCGAAGCCGGCGCCAAGGGGTCGGTAACCATCGCCACCAATATGGCGGGCCGCGGTACCGACATCAAACTGGGGGGTAATCCTGAGCACCGCGCACAGAAACGGGCCGGTACCGAGGCAAGTCCTGAAAAATACGCGGAAATATACCGCGACGAGTATGAAAAATGGAAAAAGGACTACGCGGAGGTTAAATCTCTGGGCGGCCTCTATGTAATAGGTACGGAACGGCATGAAAGCCGCCGTATAGACAACCAGCTTAGGGGACGTTCGGGCAGGCAGGGCGATCCGGGAAGATCAAAATTCTTTATTTCTATGGATGATGAGCTTATGCGGCTCTTTGGCGGTGAAAACATCAAGGGTATTATGGCCAAAATCGGCATGGAAGAAGGGGAGCCTATCTATCATCCCTGGTTGAATAAGAGCATAGAAAAGGCCCAGAAGAAAGTTGAGGAACGCAACTTTGAGATACGCAAGCACCTTCTGGAATATGACGACGTGCTTAACCAGCAGCGTAAATTCATCTATGAGCAGCGGGACGCTATCCTCCTTGATAGTAACCTGAAAAACCGCGTGAATGACGCAAGCGCGGCGATGCTTGCCTCTTATATTGAGGAATACCGTAACACCCAGAAGCGGGATATGAAAGCGGCGCTTGGGGAACTTGCCGCTCAGTTAAAAGGTAAATTCGGCTGCCAGCTTTCCCTTGAATCCCTGGGATCAAGCGCTCAGAATCCGGAAGCGCTTGAAAAACAGATACGCGGCGATCTGGAAAAGGATATACAAGACAAGGAAGCCCTGATAAGCCCCCCGTACCTTAACGCTTTTATCCGTGATCAGTACCTCCAGGCCATAGACCGCAGATGGCTTGATCATCTGGAAAACATGGAATCTCTGCGGGAAGCTGTGTATCTGCGCAGTTACGCACAAAAAAACCCCCTTACCGAGTATAAAGTAGAAGGTTTCCAGATATTTGAGACCATGATCGATGAGATCCGTTCGGAAATTGCCTCGCGGCTGCACCTCATCCGTATCCAGATTGCAGAGGACAGGGAAACGCGCGGTACACGTAGTACCGCGACCGTTCAATCGGCGAGCCACGGCAGTGTGGGTGCCTTTGCCGGTTCAGCCTCTCCCTCAAGGAATTCTCCCCGAACTTCCGGTGAAAACGTTACTGTGGTACGCGCCCAGCCGAAAATAGGCCGCAACGATCCCTGCCCCTGCGGTTCAGGGAAAAAATACAAGCACTGCCACGGAAGATAATGACGGCGGCGGTTTGCCTTGGCGTTTGCAAGGATAACCGAACCTCCGGTTATTTAATGGGGACTCAGACTTCACCCAGGCTGAAGTCCCCGGTTATCTTGAAACGCTTGCCGTCGCGAACCACCTCCAGGCTCCTGCCGGGAAAGTAAAGCGGCAGCCTGTTCCGAATCAGAGCCGCCGCCTCAGCCATAAACGCTTCAAATTGTTCCGGCGGAACCTTGTCCAAGGTAGCGACCCGGAAACCGACAAGATACCCCCTGCCCTTCCGCGATCCGATCCCCGCGGTAAAATCCGGCGCAATTTCAAAAAGGCCGTCCATTTCAGGGCTGCCGGTTTTTCCGCGTCCAGGGCGGTTCGGATGCAGGCTGAAACTGTCCCCCCACCTGTCCTCCAGCATCTCATCAACCTCACGGAACAGCCTTTCAAGCGTATCCGTAAACGCGGCCAGTTTAGGATGAGTGTACACCGCTAATCCGGCAGCGCCAGCGCCAGTACTTCGTCGAAACGCTCTACGGGGTGAAATTCTATACCCTTTTTAACATTGTCGGGAATATCATCAAGATCCCGCAGGTTCTGTTTAGGGATAATGATATGCCTGGCCTTGTTCCGCTGGGCGGCTATAGTCTTTTCTTTAAGGCCGCCTATAGGAAGCACCTGACCTGTCAGGCTGAGTTCACCGGTCATAACCATGCGGCCTGTAACGGTCTTGCCTCTCAACAGGGAAAGCATGGCCGTTGCCATGGTAATACCGGCGGAGGGGCCGTCCTTGGGTGTAGCCCCTTCGGGAATATGCAGGTGAATATGGTTCTTCCCGAACCACTCGGCTGAAAGGCCGTAACGTTCAACACCAAGTTTCTTGGCCAGAGTCATGGCGATTGCGGCCGATTCTTTCATGGTATCGCCCATCTTACCGGTCAGGGTAAGGCCCGCTTCTCCGGGTACCGAGGCGGCCTCAATGACGAGGGTGTCTCCCCCCATATTGGTCCACGCAAGCCCGACCGACATACCCGGCCTGTCGGCCTTTTTCACTTCGCCTTCCGGGAAGATCGGCTTGCCAAGATGCTTCTCTATGATCTTTTTATCAATAGTGAATTTGGCCGCGGACGTATGCTTACGTGCGGAACGTTCATCCTGTTTAGCGGCGGCCTCATCTTGAGCGGGCGGTTTTCCGGCGGCGGCCGTTTCCGCATTTACTTTATTATTTTGAGCGGCATCCTCTTTCCTCTTCTCCGCCGATTTTTCAACCTCCAACTCTTCAGCTTCCACTATCTGCTTCGCCAGCTTCCGGTGTATCTTGTCCAGATTTTTCTCAAAATTCCGCACGCCAGCCTCCCGCGCATAGCCGTTGGCAATATGGAGAAGGCTGTCCTGGGTATAGCGCACCTGGTTCTTTTTAAGGCCGTTTTTCTCGAGGCTCTTGGGGATAAGGTAATGTTTGGCTATTTCGAGTTTTTCCGTGTCGATATAACCGGGCAGTTGTATTATCTCCATACGGTCAAGCAGGGGAACCGGTATGGTATCCAGGGTATTGGCGGTAACAATAAAGAAAATATGGGAGATATCAAAGGGCAGGTCCAGGTAGTGATCCCTGAAGCTGTTATTCTGTTCAGGATCGAGCACTTCAAGAAGGGCGCTTGCGGGATCGCCCTGAAAACTTACCCCCATCTTGTCTATCTCGTCTATCATAAACACCGGATCCCGTACCTTAACGATTTTAAGCCCCTGTATGATCTTGCCGGGCATGGCCCCTATATAGGTACGCCGGTGGCCCTTAATTTCAGCCTCGTCCCGCATACCGCCTACCGAAAAACGGAAAAACTGCTTTCCAAGGCTTCTGGCAATGGACTTGCCCAGGGAGGTTTTTCCAACTCCGGGCGGCCCTACAAGGCATACAATAGAACCGGCGGGCCCCTTGGGGCCTGCCGTCTCCTGCCTGAGTTTACGGACGGCAAGGTATTCTACAATACGGCTCTTGACATCTTTTAAGCCGTAATGATCCGCTTCAAGGATGCCTTGGGCGGTTTTCAGATCGAAATGCTCTGGGGGGGGGGCGTTCCAGGGAAGGCTTACGATCAGGTCCAGATAATTGCGGGTAACGGTAAATTCGGCGGAATTGGGCTCCATAAGGTTGAACTTTTCCAGTTCCTGCTCCACCGTTTCCTTGATTTCCCCCTCAAACTTGAAGGAATCAAACTTTTCCTTAAAACGCTGATACTCGGACGTTTTCGCGTCAGCCGCCATGCCCAATTCGGTCTTAATAGCTTTTAGTTCTTCTTTAAGAAAGTAATCCCTCTGGGATTTTTCGATTTTCTCGTTGATCTCTTTCTGAATCCGCTTCTGAATACGCAGCAGTTCCTGCTCTTTCTTGATAAATACCAGTACCTGCTCCATCCTTTTACGGACATTGAGTATCTCCAGTATCTTCTGCTGTTCGGCCTTGTCGATGTTAAGCACGCTGGCTATAAAATCGGCAATCTTCCCCGGATGATCGATATTGATCATGTTAAGCCGCATTTCCTCAGAGAACAGGGGGTTATTCTCGGATATCTGTTTCATCTCGCTGATGAGCGCCCGCGTCAGGGCCTTGACCTCGCTTGTCGCGTCCTCTTCATCCTCAAGGTACTCTACGGCGGCTACAATAGGGCTCTGCGGGTTCAGGGTCTTTTTTATCTGAAAACGTCTGAGTGTCGAGATAAATATATTCACACCGCCGTCAGGAAGATTGATCTTCTTGACTATTTTCGCCGCGGTGCCTATTCTATAGAGATCGGTAATGGCCGGTGTATCCGTCTCATTCGCCAGCATTACAAGGCCGATATACCCGTTACCGGCCACCGCTTCGTCAACCACTTTGACATCCGCCGGGTTTCCTATCATAATAGGGGTAAAAATCCCCGGAAAAATAGGGCGGCCCATCAAGGCTACCAGCGGTAATTTGTTAGGAAGAATCTGATCAATAGGCGCCAAACTTTGTTCCGACATAAACTCACCTTTTTACAAAAAAATTAAAATCCATTTATTACCTACAATATCGCAAAAAATTGAAGAAAAAGCAATAAAGATAACGTAACTTACAGCAATTTTACTTTTAAGAAATTCAACCGCTAAAGGCACGAAAAGACACGAAAAAGTAAAGTGTACTACTTGTAAGTACCGCGAAAATACCCCAATTTAAAAAATTTTAACCGCAAGGAACGTCTAAGGTGTCAGTCATGAAAAACGGCTTAACGGACAATTCTGATGATTTCTACTTTTTAGTAATTTTACTTACCGTCTTTAATTCCTCTATCCTCCCTTTGTGTCCGCGAACCAAAGGTTCGGCGGGAAGCAAGCTCAATTTTTATAAGTTTCTTTGCTTTTCATTAAAGCATTGCGACAGCCGGCCCCCAATAATAGGGTATGAAAAATTTCATATTCAAACGGCTTTTCAGGCCGTCTGCCGCCGGGGTATACAGGAACAGATTGCTTTCCGCCCCCGGCCTGCTTCTGTGTTTTTTTCCGTTTATGCTCTTCGCCGCCTGCGGTTCTGAAGATCATACCTACACACTGGAATTTCCCGCCCTGCCCGATAACTGGCAGGAAATTCTGGGGACGCCGCTCTGGCGTCTTGAATGGATAAACACCAGCGGCAAACAGGAACAGTTCCGTTGTTCCGCGGACAATGCGCCGGAGATCATGCTTCCCTATTCTACCGCTGTCCCCGTACTTGCGTTTCCCTATTGGCCGGATCGGGACATAGTTCCGGGTGTGGTGCGGCCTGCCGGGGCTATCTTCCCCTTCGATACGGACGGGACCAGTATAGCCCTTAGTTGGCGCGGCGGCCTTGACGCAACCGTATACCGGGAACTTGCGCTGTCCTTTACTTCAATAAACAGCGGCGGTAACGATTCAAAAACCCAAGCATATACTAAACGGCAGCCTCAATACTTCGACTGGCCCCGGTTTAGGGAACTGCTGAGGGAAGGCGACATAGACAGTGAAGTACAGCAGGACCCCTGGCTTGCCGACTGGCCTTCGATCTGCCTCAAGATCGTCCAGTCAGGCTTTGACAAACGGCGCATCAAGGCGCGTCCGTGTGAGGAGGTGCTTATACCCCTCGGCGCGGGCCCTTGGATAGGGACATCGCCTTTTGCAGAACCGCTTGTTCCCCAAGACGGCGGGGACCTCCGCATCAGGGCGGGGGATACCGTAGATACCTATTTCTCGGCAGCCGGCTTATTCAAGGTTACACAGGGCGTCTGGATACTTGAAGCGTGGAAATGATTGCGGCATACTATTCATCCGCCTTCTATAAAAGGGCGGCAAACTCCCAAAGGATCCCCGTTAATCGGAATTTTTGCATGAAGGTGTGCCAAAGGCACACTGAGCAAAAATTCACCAAAGTCCCACAAACTCCTAAACCCCGCTTACCAGCAGCAGTAGCCGCCGTCTATTATTATATCCGTACCGGTAGTATAGTCCGATACAGGGGAAGCAAGGTATACCGCCGCGCCCTGGAGATCCTCCACGGAGGCCATTCTTCCCATAGGTATCTTTTCCAGCCACTTGGGCAGCATAGTCTTTCCTTCAGGCGTTTCAAGGAGCTTATCCACCAAGGCGGTCTTGGTATAGCCTGGGCTGATGCTGTTGACCATGATATTCTTAGGCGCCCATTCCGCGGCAAGGCTCCGGGTGAGGTGAAGCACCCCTGATTTTGATGCATTATAAGCGCACTGATTCTGAGGGGTGTTTGAAATATGGGCGGACATGGAAGCGGTATTGATGATCTTGCCGTATCCTTTCTTTACCATTTCGCGCGCTTCGGCCTGCGCGCAGATAAACACCGCGTCAAGGTTCAGTGCAAGTATTTTGCGCCATTCGCTGAATTCTTGGGTAAGCGCATCCCTCCAGACGCCCATACCGGCATTGTTGACGGCAATGGTAAGGCCGCCCCATTTGTCAATAACCGTTTGCACCATCCGGGCGGCATCGTCAGGACTTGTAACATCGGCCTGTACCGCTATGGCCTCAATACCTCTTTTAAGAAGATCGGCGGCAGCCTCCTCTGCCAAGGGCAGGTTAATATCCGCCACCGCAATCTTCGCCCCCGCCTCACCCAGAGCTATACAGTATGCCTGTCCTATTCCCTGAGCGCCGCCCGTAACCAGCGCGGTCTTTCCATCCAGTCTGAAACGATCAAGAATCTTTTGAGCCATCAATTTCTCCTTACATTTAAGTTCTTTATTCGTATTGAGGGGGGTTAATACCCCGAATATAAATACCTTATGAGAATAACAACCTCGCCCTGAAGGGCGAGGTTGTTGATTGGAACGCGGGGGTGTAATACCCCCCGCGCACTGCGGGCCTTAGGTTCGACGTAGCGAGCTTTAGTGCTAAAATCTAAATTTTTACCGCAGACGGCAGGGTATGACCGCACAGTACGTTCGGACTGAAAGTCCGCAATTTCCTATCTATCTATATCTATCAATATCATATCATACATGAGGCGTTTTGAAACTGCCCCGGCCTATAAATATACGCCAAATGCGCACTGAGCAAAAATTCACCAAAGTCCCATCCTATACATCTTTTACCATCGCAAGCTGTTTAAAGACCGGCTTCAACTGCCCGTAGATTCCTCTATAAATATTGAAGTAGGGAATATACCGCGAAGCGTCCGCGTCCGGAACAATTTTTTCAAACGTAAAGTTGACGGCCTCCGCCGCGGCCTCCAGATTTTTCCAGATGCCTACAGAAACTCCGGCTGCCATAGCGGCCCCCAGGGAAATACCGTTATTGGGGATGGGATGGATCAGCATGGGTTTTCCGATAATATCGCAGATCATCCGCCGCCAGAATTCGCTCCGTATCCCTCCCCCTAGCAGTATAAAGGATTTGGCCGGCATTGATAGATCATCGTAAACTTCGGTTATGTCTTTAAGGCCGAAGCTGATCCCCTCGTACACCGCGCGGAGCAGAGTGCGGGGATTGCCGGTGAGGGAAAGCCCTATGAAGGCTCCTCTGGCGTCAGAATCCCAATGGGGGGTTCTTTCGCCCATCAGATAGGGAAGGAACATGACGCCCTCGGACCCCGGAAGGACCGCCTCCAATTCGGCTTCAATCCGCCTGAAACCTTCGGACGATTTGGCCGCATTACCGGCAAGCAGGTCCATAGCCCAGTCCAGGGCGGCGCCGGCGCATTGAAGGGTAACGCAGATATTACAGGAGCGTCCGTCAAGATCAAAAAAATTCTGTATCCTCCGCTTTTCATCATAAACCGGAGAGGGAGCAAGCATGGAAGCCCACGCGCTGGATCCAATGGAAATATAGGATTCCGCTTCGGCGCCTATACCGCTGCCCCTGGAGGCGCAGGCCGCGTCCCCTCCGCCTACAGAAACAGGGATGCCCCGAGCCAGCCCCAGGGCGGAGGCGGCGTCAGCGGACAATACCCCCCCGATTTCCGTGCTGTTCTTTAGTTCGGGAAAGCAGGAACGGGAGAGCCCTAAGCCGTCGAGAATCTCCGCGGACCAAGACTTCTTTTTCAGGTTGAACGCGCCGGTTAGGGACGCGTCGGAATAATCGGTCAATCCCAGGATACCGGTCAGCTTGAAACGGAGATAATCCTTGGCATTGATGAACCATGCCGCTCTTTTAAAGGATTCCGGGGCTTCATCTTTAAGCCAGAGTATCTTTGAAAGGGAAAGATGCTCGTTGGTACGGTTTGCCGTTTCCGCATAGAGAAATTCTTCTCCCAGGATATCTATGATCCGCCCGCACTGACTACCGCCGCGGGAATCGGAATGGATAAGTTCAGGATAGACAGGTATGCCCTCACTATCAACCGCAAGGCAGCCGTTCATGCGGCCTGCCATGCCTACGGCCTCTATGCGCAGGCTGCGGCCCAGAGAACTTTCCGCCTGGGCCGACATCTTCCTTGTCCCCCGGACAGCGGCTTCCCAAAACTGATCCGGGTCCTGTTCCGCCCAGCCCGGTTTGGGATAATCTGTACTGTAGGGTTCAGATACGGAGAGGCGCATGATTCCGCCGCTGTCAAAAACAGCCGACTTTACACTTGTTGTACCTATATCGTAGACAAGAATGTCCGCGTCTGAAGGCATACCCTAACCCTTTACAGCGCCCGAAATTAGGCCCTTAACCAGGGCCTTCTGGGTCATCCAGCCCAGAATAATAGCCGGTAGTACCGAAATGGTGGACGAAGCTGAAAGTTGGGCGACAAACTGGCCCTGCTGTTCACGGAATCGCGCCATATAGACCGGCAGGGTAGCGGTAGGGTTTCCGGTAAGGTTAAAACCCAAGAAGAATTCATCCCAGATAAACACCGCCACAAGGAGGGCGGCGGAGATGATCCCCGTCCTGGCCAGGGGAATAGCGATCCTGGTCATGCGTTGGAATTTGGTACACCCGTCAATCTCAGCCGCCTCAAAAATTTCCTTGGGCAGATCCGAAAAAAAGGAATGAACCATCCAGACCACCAAAGGGATATGGAAACCCACATAGGCTGCCAGCAGGCCGTAAGGAGTATTGATGAGACGGAACTGCTGATACCAGATAAAGAGAGGGATCAGTACCGCTACCGGGGGCAGCAGGATCGTGGTGATGAACCAGAGGTAATACTTCCCCGAAGAATCCCTTTTCTTAAATTTTCCAAAAACCAGAGCGAAAGCGGCAGGCACCCCCAGGCAGAGGCTTAACGTAGTACCAAAAAATACCTGAAACAGGGAATTCCTAAGATACTGGTGCATAGTAGGATCGCTTAACACCTTTTTATATGTTTCCAGCGTAGGCTTGAAGAATATAGCAGGGCTGACTGCCTGCATCTCGGTCTTAAACCCCGAAAGGAACATATAGAGGATAGGGAAAAAATAAAAAATCGCTATAACCCAGATAACAAGGGCAATGAAGAATTTCTTTAAAAAATTACGCAACTTTATGACGTTCTGAACTTCTTCAATGGTCCTCTTTCTCATTTTTCGGCCTCCGGTTAAAGGTATTTTGCGTTGCGCCGTTCAATGGAACGGTAGATCAGATTAACCAACAGCAGGGTAAGACTAACGGTCATCACCGCCAGCGCCCCCGCCCTTCCCACATTATTAGCGCTGAATATCTGCATATACACGTAATAAGGAAGCGTATATGAACGGGTTCCCGGCCCCCCGGCGGTGGTGGTCAGGATAAGGCCGAATTCCTTTACGATAAGCACAAGCCCAAGCATGATAGCCACCCTCAGATGGTTCATGATGAGGGGCAGTTTGATTCGGAATATCCCCTGGATCCAGGTTACACCATCGATACGCATACAGTCCATCAGTTCCGTATCTAAACCCTGGAGCCCCGCTAGGAGTACAAGAATGAAGAAGGGCATCCATTGCCAGGTAAAAAGGGCAATAATGGTTCCCAGAGGGTGGTAACTTATCAAATCCACCGGGGTAAATCCCAGAGCTTTGGCGATAACCCCGTACCATCCGAAGGTGGTGTTGAAGATAGTTGTCTTCCAGATGACCCCCGATGCCGTGGACATGACGAAAAAGGGCCCCAGGATTAGGGTCCTTGCGATATTGATCCCCGGAATATGATGATCAAAGAGCAACGCCAAAAGAAAACCGAAAAAAGAACAGAGCAGAAGGGTAATGCCGGTGATGAAAATAGTCTGCCATAGTATGCTGTAAAAGGGCGGGGGATCTGAAAAATTTTCTATTTTAAGAAAATACAGGTAGTTATCAATGCCGCTGAATACACGGGGAATGTCAGGTCTCGATAAATTCCACCGGAGAGTTGAAAAAATCAACGTCATCAGAAACGGTATCTGAGTCATTACTGCTACGACGACCACCGCCGGCAGGAGGTAACGATAATCGGTTTTTGCCTTCATAATAATGCCTTTTCGATTCCCCCTACGGGGATAAAAGAACTGTCCGGCGTGGTTTCACTTGCGTACACACCGGACAGCCTTCCTCATATTAATCGACATACCCTTAATACGCCCTAAAGCTCCCCCGCGAACCAGTGAGCGGGCTCTTGGGTATGCACCCTTATACAATCAAAGAACGAACGCTTCCGCTCCCTTACTTCTTGTAGCCTCCGTCCCTCGCCACCGCTTCAAAAACCTCCTGCGTCCTCTGAAGCGCCTGATCCAGCGTGATGTTATCCACCACAT
>JAISQR010000560.1 GCA_031274035.1 Treponema sp.
TGAGTGCTGGTCCAAACGGTCCATTCGTTGTTTTCATACTTCGCCACCGTACTGTGGGGTTCAATGGCGGCGTGGGCCACCATCTGGGTCCGGTAGTGATGTTTGTCGGTAAAGTCCGCCTCCGCAAAAGCCTTGTCCGGATCACCGGCCAGCATGGTGGTAAAGATGCCGGTGTTTTTCGCTTCCAGGGGATCAAAAACCGCGGGAAGCCGCTCATATACCACTTCGATGAGATCCAGGGCTTTCCAGGCGGTTTCTTCATCAACCGCCGCCACCGCCGCCACCTCGTCCCCTGCCAGCCTGACTTCGTCCTTGCAGAGGGGGTCTTTATCTGCCATCTCTTTGAAGGCTTCAGGGTTGCCGAGTTTTGCCCCATGGAAGTCCTTGCCGGTAATCACGCATTTTACCCCCGGTAATGCTTCGGCCCTGGAGGTATTTATGCTGATTATCTTCGCGTGGGCATAGGGACTGCGTTTGATCTTGCCGTACAACATCCCCGGCAATATGACATCGCCGGCGTATATGGCGGCGCCGGTTACCTTTTTTTGAGCATCAATACGGACATAGGCATTTTCCTTTCCCGCCAGTTCATAGTCCTCCGGCTTTTTGTAAACTTTCTGTAAATGCTGGTAAAATTGTTGATGTTCAAGAGGGGAACCTTCGGCCCGTACGGGCCTTGGTTGAGGTTCCGATAAGGTTTCTTTTTGATTAGCCATGTTTTTTTTCTTCCTTCAAAACTTCTGCCAAAACTTCTGCGGCCGTGGAAATTCCCTCAATGATTTTGGCGTAACCGGTACAGCGGCAAAGCTTATCCGCCATGGCGTTCCGAATCTCCTGTGCCGTGGGATGGGGCTTGTGTTCAAATACGGCAAGGGCCGACATGATCATGCCGGGGGTACAGAAACCGCAATAACTCGCCCACTTGTCAATAAAGGCCTGCCGGGCCGGGGGCAGATTCTCCTTCCACCGTATCCCCTCAATGGTGGTAATTTCCTTTTTATCCGCTTCAAACGCAAGCATGAGGCAGGAAGTATAGGGATTCCCGTTTACAAGAATCGTACAGGCCCCGCATTCCCCTTCCTCGCAGCCCTTCTTTGTTCCTGTCAAACGCATATTCTTTTGAAGAAAATCAAGCATGGTTAAATTGTCGGGAATCAGAGCTTCCACATTTTCTCCGTTAAGTTTCATATGGATGATACGCACTTATAACGCTCTCTTTTGGTTTTTCAGGGGTCTTCATTGTAGTAAAGACCTGCGGCAAAACGCCATTAACTTATGTTACACGAGAATGATATTTTTATCCAGCATAAATAAAACGAGTGAATATGTTACCGATGTAACATACACTACTTTCTGTCTTAAATTTTTTGCCTCTATACTATTCAAATAGTTGTACCGTCGCTTCAGGCGGTATGATAATCAGGGGGTATATGATGTTGAGATTTTTCAAGAATCACTTCGGTATCGTCGTGAGTATCGTCATAGCGCTAATCCTGTCGATTAGCATGGCTACTACCGCGATTTTTTATGACAAACTGGATTTTTCCATTGAGCTGCTGGTCAGGAATTGGGGGACCGCTTTCCTGACTATCATGCTTATCACCGTGTTACTGCCTGTCAAGCAATGGGGGGATATGCTGGCGACAAAAATCGGGCTTAAACCCAAGACATTCCCGTTTGGGTTGTTTTCAAACCTAGTTCCCACCCTGTTCTACAATACCGGCGCCACCCTGGTTCTTGTGGGTGTAAATGTCCCCGGGGGATTTGCCGCCCCGTTTTATTGGGATGCCTTCAAACATGATTTTCTTATGATGTATGCGGTCAGCTATGTGCTTTCCCTGATTGCGGAGGCAATCGCGGTCAAAATCGCTATCGCGTCCTGTATGGCGGAAAAACACCTGGAAGAGCACGTATAAGCGCCTCATTCATGGGTACAGCCGGTATCGGCCTGATACCGGCAGGTAGTGCAGTCGCTTATAAAGCCCGAATACTTCTCATCGTCTACATACGCTTCGCAAAGTCCTTTGTGCCGCGCGGAAATTTGTAAACACAGGTTCCCGACAAAATTACAGGCCACGGCCTTGGCACCGCAGAATTTACAGATGTATTCCTCACAAACTTTTTCCTCCACCACCGTCCCGTCATCAAAAGTGAACTTCTTTAGCTGCTTCCCCATGGTTTTCCCCTTTCAAACGCGCGGCCTGTATTTTATATGTTCATAATACCGCATATGGTACCATAACATTGTAACATATACTACTAAATTCGCCGGGAAAATGCGTCATAGTAAAAATTACCTGCAAATATGAAATGGAGGAGCACGCTTCCCCATTCCTTTGAACATATCGTGAACTGCGTTTTCTCTAAAACATATGCAACATATGTAGCCTATGTTTCTTTTTCCGGCACTTTTTTACCCCTATAATTACCCTTGAGTTTAATAAACTCGTCTACTGAGGGCGGCGTGCTCGCACGTTCCTCTCGGATTTTTTTAATACAGGAGGAGCGATTATGGTATTGCCAAATTTTGAGTATTTGGCTCCAAAAAGCCTCGATGAGGCTTGTGAGCTGCTGGCCAAACTGGGCAGCGGAGCAAAGGTCATGGCGGGGGCGACGGATCTTATCCCGCCCATGAAAGACAAGGTGTTAAGCCCGACCCATCTCATCGACATCAAGCGTATTTCAGGTTTGGATCAATTGGAATTTGATCCGTCCAGGGGTTTTACCATTGGGGCCCTTACCACGTTACGCACTATCGAAACATCGCCGTTGGTTAAAGAAAAAAATCCTGCGGTTGCTCACGCGGCAAAAGTGGTGGCCTCTACCCAGATACGGGCAAAAGGTACGATGACGGGAAACATCTGTAACGCCTCCCCTTCATGCGATACGGGGCCAATTCTGATAGTGGAAGGGGCAAAAGTATATGTTCAGGGGCCTGGCGGCAACCGTGTTATCCCTATTGAAGAATTTTTTGTCGGTGTAAAGAAAACATCCCTGCAGCCCGGTGAAATTGTTACTGCTATTGAAGTCCCGCCGCTGGGGCCCAACGAGCGGGCGGCTTATAAGAAGCACGCAGTCCGCAAGGCCATGGATCTGGCGATTGTCGGCGTGGCGGCAAAAATAAAAGTGGAAAAAGGAATTTGTACGGACGCAAAGATCGCCCTGGGGGCGGTGGCTATTAAACCTATCCGCTCACCCGCGGCGGAGAAAATTCTTATCGGTAAAAAACTTACCGACGAAGTGATCGCCGAGGCTTCCGTGGCCGCCATGGAGTCCTGCAATCCCATTTCCGATGTCCGCGCTTCGGATATTTACCGTAAAGATATGATCCGTGTATTTACCAAGCGGGCTGTCAAACAGGCCCTGGATTCTTTTTAAGGAGGTACATCAATGAAAAAACTTGTTAATCTCACCATAAACGGCGATTCAATAGAAGCGGTGGTCAAAGAAAATCTGACCTTGTTGGATTTTCTGCGGGATCAACTCCTGCTTACCGGTTCAAAAAAGGGCTGCGAAGAAGGGGAATGCGGCGCCTGTACCGTGCTGCTGGACGGCAAACCGGTCAACTCCTGTTGTACCCTGGCGATTGAGTGCGAGGGTCACGAAGTTGTAACCATTGAGGGCGTCGCCCAAAACGGCCAACTGCATCCGCTCCAAAAACAATTCATTGAAAAGTGGGCGCTGCAATGCGGGTACTGTACGCCGGGGATGATCATGTCCGCCAAGGCGCTTCTGGACGTAAACCCGAACCCCACGGAGCTGGAAATACGGGAAGCCATTGAGGGTAACCTCTGCCGCTGCACCGGTTACGCAAAAATTGTCGAAGCTATTCAGGCGACTGCCGCCGAAATGAAAAAGGAGGGTTTGATTTATGCATAAAGATTGTGACAAACATTATTTTAAGAAACCGGAATTCTACCGTATCACCGGTGGGAATAACTATGTCCGCATTGACGCTGAAGATAAAGTAACCGGTCATGGCAAATATGTGGGCGATATTATGTTTCCCGATATGCTCACCGGGAAAATGGTGCGCAGCCCCCACGCCTACGCCAGAATTAAATCCATCGACGTAAGCAAAGCCAAAGCGCTGCCGGGGGTTAAGGCTATCCTTACCGCCAAGGATTTTGAATGGAAATGCAAGGTGGGTAACGCCGAATTTGCCGCGGAGTTTGCCGATAAAGAGGTTCTCTGTTCCGAACTGGTCAAGCAGGTCGGAGACGATGTCGCGGCGGTCTGCGCGGTGGATGAGGAAACCGCTCAAAAGGCCGTAGATCTTATCAAAGTGGAGTACGAGGTACTCAAAGGCGTGTTTGACCCCTTTGAGGCGATGAAAGACGGCGCGCCCGAGATCCAGTGGGAAGGCCGGGGAATGCACAACATCGGGATGAAGTCCGTTATGAAAGCGGGCACAGACGTTGAGGAGGAATTCGCAAACGCCGCCCACGTCCAGCACCGGGATTACAAGGCGCACCGCATGGTTCACGCCGCCATGGAGCCCCACGGTGCGGTGGCCGATTACCGTAACGGAATTTATACTATCTGGATGTCCACCCAAATGGCGTTTGTGGATCAATACTGGTACGCCCGCTGTCTGGGAGTAACCGAGAAATATGTACGGGTGATTAAGCCCCTGGTGGGCGGCGGATTCGGCGGGAAGCTGGATTCTTATTCCTTTGGCCTCTGCGCGGCTAAAATGGCGGAGATGACCGGCCGGCCGGTGCGTATGATACTGTCCCGGGAGGAGGTATTTCAAAGTACCCGTAACCGTCATCCCATTTATATGCACATTGATTCGGCCTTTGGCAAGGACGGCAAACTCCTGGCCAAAAAATGTTATCATGTGCTGGACGGCGGCCCTTACGGCGGTTCCGGTGTCGCGGCCTGCGCACAGTCAACCCTGTGGGCGAACTTTCCATATAAAATAAACGGCGTCGATTTTCTGGCCCACCGCGTCTACACCAATAACCCTTCCGCTGGAGCCATGCGCGGATACACTGCCTGTCAGGTGCATTACGCCCATGATCTCAATATGCAGTATGCGGCGGATCAAATGGGTATAGATCCCGTTGAGTTCCGCAAGATCAGCGCCGCCGATTCCGGTTATGTGGCGCCCGCCGGGCTGGCGATTACCAGTTGTGCCTACAAAGAAACCCTGGATACGGCGGCGAAAGAAATCGGCTGGTATGAGCGTAAAAAAGAAATGGCGAAAGGCGAAGGTATCGGTTTTGCCGGTACCGGCTTTGTATCCGGTACGGGGTTCGCCGTTTTGGAAACGCCAAACCAAAGTTCAGCCTGTGTAACCGTGCGGATAAACAAGTGCGGCATTGCCACGCTGTCTATAGGTTCCCACGACATCGGACAAGGTTCCGATACGGTGATGACCGCAATTGTGGCGGAAGAGTTGGGGCTTGAAATGATCGACGTTAAGACATTTATGTCGGATACGTTCCTCACCCCCTTTGATTCCGGTTCTTACGGAAGCCGTGTTACCTTCCTGGCGGGTAACGCCGCCCGGCGCGCCGCCGTGGACGCGAAACGCCAACTGCTGGAAGTGATAGCCCCCATGTGGGGCGTTATGCCGCAGACGCTGGAGTGCCTGGAGGGTCAGGTTATCAGCAAGGAGAAGGCCGAGCTGCGTATGCCTTTCAGGGAAGCCATGTTCAAATACATGACGATTAAGGGCGGCGACGAGTTGATAGGCATTGGTTCCTATTACCACCGAACCGACAATTCCCAGTACAACGGCGTCAACACCACCAATTACGCCCCGGCTTACAGCTTTTCTACCGGCGCGACGCACCTGACGGTGGATGAAGAAACCGGCGTTCTCAATATTGACGAGTTTGTGTTTGCCCACGATTGCGGCCGGGCGCTTAACCGCCGTGCGGTAGAGGGCCAGCTGGAAGGTTCCATTGCCATGGGTCTTGGTTACGCCATATATGAACACAACGTTACCAAGGAGGGTAAGATA
Organism: Treponema sp.; assembly: GCA_031274035.1. Taxonomy (GTDB): domain Bacteria; phylum Spirochaetota; class Spirochaetia; order Treponematales; family Breznakiellaceae; genus JAISNI01. The sequence goes on from JAISQR010000560.1 coordinate 5,975, forward strand.
CTCAACCCGAACTTTCGTGATTACCGTCTGCCCACCGCGCTGGATATGCCCAAAATGCGCACCTTCTACGATTTTACTCCCGATGAAGAAGGCCCCCTTGGCGCAAAGGAAGCCGGTGAAGGTTCCGCCGCGCCTGTGGCGCCCGCCATTGCCAACGCGGTCAACATGGCCACCGGGATATACCTTACCGAACTGCCGCTGGATCCCGAGCATATCTGGCGGGCCATGCGCGGCCTGAAGGATGACAGGGATACGAAATAATTAGTACGCATATACAAAGCCCGGAGACGTTTGTGTTCGGGCTTTGTTTGTTTACAGATTGTCCAGATCCAGGGTATCCAGTTGTTCGGTAATTTCCTGCCGGCGCTCGTGAAAGAGCAGATCCCGGCTATGGGCGAAATATTCCGGACAGCCGTGGCGGCTGATAAACAGGGCGCAGTGGGGATTCATGGTCAAGTCCGTCACCAGGATAATCAACTCCTGACCACCGGGGAAAACATCTTCACAGAACAGGAACAGGTTGTCCAGGTGCGCCGCAACGTCCTTCGCCTGTAACTTGAGCGCCTCCGCGCGCCGGTTGAAATCTTCCCGCAGGGCAGGCAGACCCAAATCGCCGTTTCCGGCGGGCGCTTTTATCTGTTCCTTTAATTGTAACAACCCGTCCTCGCCCTCGCATACTACCCGGGTTTGAGCGGCGGCGGCCTCCAACAGCAGGCCCAGCAGCGCCAGTCTTTCGTCAAAACGCGCTTTGCGGGCCCGATCCTTGATAGTATCCGCCGCGTTACCGGCCAGAATCGCGTCCACCTGATAATCGGACCGGTATTTATGAAACAGATCATAATAGGCCGCAAAATCCCTGGCGACCCTCGGATGCTGGAGGTATTGTCCGATAAGTTTTTCATCCACCGGGATACCGTGTTTTTCAGAGAGACGCATCATTTGCGCCAGATCGTCCCACCCCCGGGCGGTAACAAAATGTTTGCCCTCAACGGTGGTCTCCACAATATAAAAATTATTTTTTTTGATTTCCAGATATGTCAGCACCGCGGCGTGAAGGAACTTTTGATAGGCGTATTGTTTCCAGGTCTCAAAATCAGGTTCCACCTGGATCAGTTTAAGCCGGTCCATCGTAACAATATCGAATTCCCGCACGGATTTGTTGTATTCAGGCGGGTTCCCGGCGGTTACGACAATCCATCCGTCGGGAACGCGGTGCCTGCCGAATATTTTGAACTGCAAAAACTGCAGCATGGACGGGGTTAAGTTCTCCGAAACGCAATTTATCTCATCCAGAAACAGAATACCTTCGCGAACCTTTGTCGTTTCCATTTGCTCATAAACGGAAGCAATAATTTCCGACATGGTATATTCGGACACGTCAAATTCCGTTCCGCCGAAATTTTTGCGGACAATCAACGGCAGCCCCAGCGCGGATTGCCGGGTGTGGTGGGTCATGGAATAGGACACGAGCCCGATGTTCAATTCCCCGGCCAACTGCTCCATGATTGCGGTTTTGCCTATCCCCGGCGCGCCCACCAGAAAAACAGGACGCTGACGCTCAATGGGGATTTCATACCGGCCATTGGCATCTTTGGACAAATAAGCCGTCATTGCGTTTTTAATTTGTACCTTCGCTTCTTTGATATTCATGTGTTAACGCTCCATCATTCATTATCCTAAAAAATCTACATCTCCTCCAGTTCCCATTGACTCAAACGTACCTTGATGGCCCAGACCGGAACCGCGGTTTCATGGCCGTCATCGTCCGCGAAAATAAAGGCGGTATCGTAATCGGGCTTGCGGGGAGGATATTCACCATCTCCATCGGTAAAATAGATGAGCCCTTTCAATTCGGTCAACTCTCCTTGCTGCCTGAGTTCATCCACATATTGGAATACCGGGCGGAAATCCGTACCGCCGCCGCCGCTTACTGCGGCGCCGGGTTTTATAGCCCGTAAATAGTTGTCGAAGTCTTCCCGGCTTGTAATATGCCGAACCTGTTGGATTTTGCTGTCGCACTGAATGATATAGATACTGAGCCTGGTAAAAAAATTTTCGGTTTCTTTGAGTATATCGTATGTACGGGCGGCAAATTTTTGTACCAGCTCCCCTTTTACGGAAGCTGATGTATCAATGGCGATTACAAATTCCCGAATCCGTTTACATTCCTGATATTCAAGGGGTTCCACCAAAGGCATATTGCCGTATTTGCGGAGGCCATAGGTATAGAACACGTAATCGAATTCATCCTCATTGATGCCCATTACCTCGCCCAAAACGGAAAATCGCCGTAAAAACGCCGCATAGTCTATGGTTTCCCGGTTGGATTCTTCCAACACTATCGTTAAATCCCCCGCCTTTTGACCGTGTTTCCTGGATAAAGTTTCCAAATCCGTCTGAATACGCGCGGAAATTTCCTTCCACTGTTGCTTGAGTTCGCCGTCCGCCGGCTGCGGCATACGCTTCTCCCCGCCCTGTTCGGGGTGATCCTGTTCCTGCGGGTCGCCGTTCAAAGAGGGGGCTTCCTCCCCCTCCTGAGCGGGCCGCTGTCCGCCGCCTGAAGCGCCGCCGTCGCCGGAAGAATCCTCGCCGTTTGTTTCCGGTTTTTTCCCGCTGTCATCGCCGGGTCGTTTGGATAATTTGTACCAGAGGTCGTGTTCGTCCATTAAAAACGGTTCCCGCAAAGCGGCCAGGGTTTCCGGGGAAAGTTGTTGTTCCCGGTAGTAGTGGTAGACCCGTTCCGCGGTGATGTGGGGTATGTTTAAACCCGATAAAATATGTTTTTGCTCCCCGCTTCTATAGCACCTGGCGCAGGAAATGTCCAATTGTGCGATAGCCGCTTCAACCGCGATATCGCAGGCCAAATCCCAGCATGGGCTGTCAATAAGGGCGCCCACAAAGGGGTGGTGAAAAATGCAGTGAAGTACGGCGTGCAGATAGGTGTGTGTTACAAGCTCCTGTTCAATTTGATGGCTTTTTGCTATGTGACGAAACCCATAATATAAATTCTGTCCGTCGGTCGCAAAGGTCGTCATGGGATCGCGGCAAAAAGGAAGCTGATACAGAGCCGGACTCAAAAAGCGTAACTGTACCATGAGTGTGTTTTGGGAAAGATGCAGTATATCCAGGGCCAAATCTTCTACCTGGCGTTTGCTGTCGGACAAAAAATTCATCTGTACATCTTTCATCACTTACTCCAAACTGATTTCAAACGTGCTCTGCCGCAGTACCCTGAATTGATACTCCAGCAAGGCGGCGGTGGTTTCGGCGGAGTTGGCAGCATTTGCCCGCATGAATATCGTTTCAAAATCGGCGGCGGTAATCATGCGCCGATCTATCAAATACTGGTACAAAGAGTAACTCTGGTCGCCGGCGGTTCGGTTTATCAACTGCTGCCGGTTGGATTCAAGATAGGCGTGGTACCCGCCGGCTATGAGCGGGCTATAGTGTTGGTCCCGTTCCACATCCGCGATAAAGCCGTTTATGGCATACTGCCGCCATTCCGCCGGGATGGACTCCAGAGGAATTTCCCGCGCCACCAGCCTGCGCAGACGGACACAGCCGTGAAACGTTTTTTCCCTGTGGCAGCCCCGAAGCAGCTCCGGGGCTGCGGCATCGTGCCAGGTGTAGTTTCGTAATGCGCCCCTGAATGTAATCTGTTCCAGCCTGGGACAATTGGCGAATATTCCGTCGTCGCCTTCCAGCCGGATCCGGTAATTACAGTAGGAATTGGGGGACATGGATACCTCCGTGAGGTTTGGGCAATCCTTGAAGGAACACATACCTATGGTACGCAGACTGTCGGGGAGCCACAGGAACATAACATCACTTTTGGTATACGCCCAATGATCGATATGTATCACGCCCTCCGGCAGCACCAGGTTCATGCATCATCTCCCGGACTTACTCGCTGTGTTTTGGTTCGGATGATCCGCGAATCAGGACGGCGCTCCCGTGAACATCGCAGAGGGGAAGGGGGAAGAGGTTTTCTTCTTCACAAAAAACGCGAAGGGCTTTCCCGGCCCCAGGGTATTGGGGACTGGCGGCGTCATCGATCAGAATACAACCCCCGCTTTCCAGCCGGGGGTAGAAGAAACGCAGCCCCTCATAAACCGGCTGGTAGAGATCCGCATCCAGGCTGACAAAACAGAAACGTTCCTGTTCACAGCATCCGGCGGTTTCGGGGAAACGGCCTTTGATTATATGTACCTTATCGCATGAGGAAAAACGGGCGCTTACTCCTTCAAAGGAAGTATCGGCAAAATCACCGGCCTTAATAATCCTGCTGCCCGGAGAAGGTTCCAGGGATACATCTTCCGCAGGGAATCCGGTAAAGGTATCGAAGAGATACAACGGACGCCCGGGGAAATGTTCAGCCAACAGCAGGGCAAAATCACCCTTGTAGACTCCAAGCTCTGCAACGGAACCGGCAACATTTCTGTTTTTTATCTGTTTTGCCAGGAGCTTTAATTCCGCACCCCGTATATCTATCGCATCCAGGGGCGGGGGAATAAGCTCCAGACCGGAACCTTTCATCTGGGCGGCAATTTCCGCCCGCCGGTCCCGGCCCTTCAGAGCGAACATCACCGCATGAGGATTTAAGCCGGCCAGTTCCTCCGCCGCATAGACCCTGAGGCCCAGTACGGTACTGCCCGCAAGTTTATTGTCCGCAAACCCTATGACCTGATATACCTCCCGGTCGAGGATGCGGTACAGAGCCTGCCCATACTGCCCTGCGCCAAAAAGTACGAGCCGCATGGGCCCGGGGATATTCAAATCCGTTTTTTTGGAAATCATATTCTTTCCCTTCAACCATCCAGAAAATCAAGATGCTGTTTCATTTTATCAATATCGGTGATGCAATAATAGCTGTTTATCTGCTCAATCAGGCCGAGAGCCTTCAGCTTTTTAATAATGCGGGTAATGGTGATGCGGTTTACCCCAAGAAGGCCCGCCAATATCTGCTGGCTTATTTTCTCTTTGATGATTATTTTTTTGCTGTCATAGGGAGCGCCATAGCGGTCGGAAAATAAAAGCAACAGATTGCAGAGCATCCATGTGGTGTTATGGCACTTTACTTCCCTGACCATGTCCATGGCCGCAAGAAATTTATTGGAGATGGATTCGATAATATCCAATGCCAGTCTTGGCTCCTCCGCCATCTCGTGGAGAAGGGTTTGCTTTTCAATTTTGATAAGCTCGGAATATTTTACCGCTTTAAAGTAGACGGGGGAGGGTATGTTCATAAACATATTCGCATCCAGGATTAAGGAACCCATCATCTGTACATTATATACCCGTTCATCACCGCCGTAATTATATTCATAGCCCACAACACACCCTTTTTTTACCGCATAACAGCATTGGGGAATATCACCGGGCTCTATGATTACGGTATCCTTGGGAACCTTGACAAGGGAGCCGATTTTTTCAAAGGTATTTATTTTATAGGGGAAAAATAGTAAACGGGTTGGATAACCCGCAGAACCGTCTTTAGAAATCAACAACGGTCTCATTTGCATAATATACAATAATGGCAAAACCAAAGAATTGTCAAGCAAAAAAGTATAGCGGGTAAGTTATGTAACATAGGCTACTATTAATGATGATTAAAGGACGGTATTGTTGGCAAAGAAGTGCGCGAAAATTGCCTGGAACAACCCGCCCTGGTATCATACTCACCGGTTGACTTTTACCGGACCCTGGTACGGCTTGCCCTACCCATAGCCCTGCAAAATCTTATTGCCTTTACGGTTAACTTTGCCGATAATGTCATGATCGGCAGGCTTGGGGATCTGGCCATATCAGGGGTATTCATCGGCAATCAGATTCATTCCATGGTCCAGTTTATCGTTACCGGCGTTGGTTCTTCCCTGGTTATTCTGGCAACCCAGTATTGGGGAAAAAAGGACCTTCAAAGTATCCGTTCAATAACGGTTATCTGTCTTTGGACGACCTTTGGTATCGGTATGATTTTTACCCTGGCTTGTTCCCTGTTCCCCGCCGCCATAGCGGGGCTGATGAGCAACAATGGTGATGTCATCAATTCTGCCGTGCCTTATCTGCGGATTGTCGGCCTTTCTTTTGTGTTTTTCACCCTTTCCCAGGTTCTGGTGGCCTCTCAGCGGAGTGTCGAAAAGGTACATTTCGGTATGAATATCGCCCTGCTTACATTGGGTCTCAATATCGCCCTGAATTATTGTCTCATCTTCGGAAAATTGGGCTTCCCCGCCCTGGGAGTTGCCGGCGCGGCTATTGCCACGCTGATTTCTCGGATAGTAGAATTTGGTATCGCTGTGGTCTATATTTTCCGGTTTGATATATGCATTGGCCTTAAGCTTGCCGACCTCCTGAAGCTTGACGGCTTCTTCGGTAAGTCCCTGCTGCACTACGGAGCGCCAACTGGTTCTTTCTCACCTGCGTCTGGTCATTTCCATCGCCCGCGGCTATCTCGGGTACGGCCTGCCGCACGCCGACCTGATCCAGGAAGGCAACATCGGCCTGATGAAGGCGGTCAAGCGCTTCGATCCGCG
>JAISQR010000061.1 GCA_031274035.1 Treponema sp.
TGCATATTCATGCAAAAAATCCCGATCAATGGGCATGCTTTCGGAGTTTGTAAGGTATAAATATTCATGTTTATGAATATTTATACCATTTTATGCGCGAAGCGCAACAAACTCCTAGATACCAGCGGACAACGGCGCTTTAAACAGGATAGGGAACATCGCGGAAGGAAAATTCAGCCATGACCCTGTCTATATCGCGGCAGATGCCTTCATCTATACAACCGCCCCTTGCCATATCAAAGAGAATTTGCATAGTATCTTCGTGGCTCCTCTGCGGATGATAGGGCCGCTCTTCACTTACCGCTTGATAGATGTCTATACAGGCTAAAAGGCGGGAGTTAAAGTCTAACTGATCCGCCGTCTTTCCAAAGGGGTATCCGGCGCCGTTCAGTTTTTCATGGTGAAAAGACGCCCAATTACGGATAGATTCAAAGCCGTCAATACCCTCAAGCATCTCCCAGGTTTTGGATACATGGCTTTGAATAATACGGAATTCGTCGCCGCTTAATCTATCGGGCTTTTCAAGAATACCGGTTGGTATAGTCAGTTTACCAAGGTCATGAAGCGCCGCCGCCAGATAGAACTGCGAACAATGCGAACGATCATAACCGTAATATTTGCCCATAAGCCAAGCCTTATTTGCTATCTGTGTAGAATGACGCCGGGTAAAAACTGATTTATAGTCAATGATACGGGTAACAAATTCCGCCAGATGCAGAATAACATCATCCTCTATATCTAAAGTCCAGGCGGGAATATACCGGGATGCGGTTTCAACTATCCTATCGTCATACAGCGAGAGGAGCATCTCCTTATCCAGTATCTGCCACAGGGCTGTTACCGCCCTGTTTGTATAATGTACTCCGCTGCTTTTTGCTATATCTTGCCGTATCAGGGGCAATTCTTCAAAGGAAACATTCTGGAGATGTCTGCTTACATCAAGAGAATCGGCAATGCAGATAAGCTCGGCGCCTAAAGGGAACTCCCCCTCCTGTTTGTGATACGGCCCCAAACCGTTTGCCCATTCGTGGTGATAGAGAATAAATCCGCTAAAATCAGTATGAATATTAAGGAACTTCACATTATTCTGACCAAGCTCACAGTGCAGCTTCATGCTTGGATCGTGTCTATGCTCTGAACGCTCCGCCATAATATACTCGGTAAGCGCATTGTCGTGCAGCAAAGCGCAGCTTGTCAGCGCCAGGAGGGAATCATCATCCATTCTAAAATACTGCCCCATTGCGGCGCAGAGAACCGCAACGCGCTTTCCATGATGAGAACTGGCCCCTAAAAGCTCACCTTCTACAATGTCCAGAGCCGCCGCGATAGCTTTAATCACCTTATCCATTCTGATCTTCATAATCACCTATTAATATACTTCAAATTTATGTTATTAAAAAGCCTTTCCCGAATTTTAAAAATGCCCTTAAATTTAAAAAGGCTCTTTCAAAGTTTTTGGTTTGAAAGAGCCTTTTCTGGAAACTTTATTTCCGCCAATGCCTAATAACTTGGTAAAACACTGGAAAGGTAAGCCTTTAGAATACCGCCATACTCCTTCTTTATCTTCTCTTCCGCTCCTCTAATGGCCCGGTTATCGGCTTCCGATTGATTAAGGTGGCCTTCACGGCCATTGATATTCCAGGGAAGCAGGACGGTATCGTCGTTCATATCCATAAGGTTAGCGTCGATCACGTAACGGCTAAATTTATTATTCTGACCGGGAAGGTCCACAGGGCTTAAAGAAACATCAATCTTGAGGATGTACCGTGAAGTATTACCCCCGCTCCTGAAACCTGCTTCGGTTAAAATTCCCCTGAACGCTCCGCTGATCCGGCTCTGGCTGTCATTGGTAACATTTACGCCTATAGGAATGCTCTTGGTGATATTGCTGGCTTCAAGCCGGTAATCATCACCTTTCTTCATCGTTGCCGGATTAATTCCCGAAGTAGTATCGCCGACATAGGTGAGGATATTAGCGTATATGCGGTTTGTGTCTGCAATTCTGGCGGCAAATTGATACCGGGAATAGGCTTCCAGGGTATTTCTTTCCAAGCCGGCGATATTAACAAGATCGTTGATGATCCGCTCGTTTGACCGTATCGTATCGGCATAGAGGGTGATAGTCTTTGCCTTCTCCATGACGGCTACGGCATAGTAAGTATTCCTGGCGGAATCGAACCAAGTATCCCTTATTTCGGCGCCCAGAAGAGAATCGAGCGAAGAGAAGGTCTTAATAGCGTTTGAAACCGTTTCGCTCTGCCTAACATCGCTTCTTCCATTAACAACTGATTCACGGTAATCAGAAAGTATCTTTAATTCCGCCTGAATTGACTGGCCGAAAATCGAAATAAGCGCGGCCAAGGCGTTCTTTTCCGCATCGGCTCTGCTATTACCAAACCCTGTAGCCGCAACATAGCCGTTTCTGGGGTAGGCCGATTCGGCGGATGCAACCCAAACAGGTTCCCCTCTGTTGGGATTAGCGGCAGGGGCAGATGCGGCAGGCGCCGCCGGCTGAGTTGCGGCAGGTCTGGAAGCCCCAGGCTGGGCAGGCTGATTACCGCTGGAAGGAGTCCCCGCTGTAGGAACACCGCCGTTCTGCATCCTGGCTAGGGCATCCATAGCAGCGGCGCTTGCCTCTGCGTCGGCTTTGGCTCTATCTTCGGCAGAAGAAGTTTTTTGCGGTTCTGGCGCGGGAGCGCTCTGGCAGGAAAAGAATGCAAATATTAATAATACCGATAAAAAAACACCTGTTATTTTAGACATATTGCCTCCGTTAAATTGAGAGTATTTTCCTTAACCTCTATATTATCCTTGTTAAAGGACGCTAAAATTTGTCCGTTTCGATTGTAATAGTTTATTTTAAGGGAATAGGTACCCGGATCGAGATTGATTCCGCCGATATAGGCGCTGGCCGGAAAATACCTTGCAAGCCTGAGATCGGCTTGTTCGCTTGCTTCCGCAAATATTTGGGCGCCAAGGCTGAGAATCCCTAACACCGCTCCAGCGTTGCCGTCAGTCTCATTGCCGGCCGCGCCCAAAGCAGCAGCAGTACCCCCTTTAATAGTCGCACGTAATACGGATTTTAGATAAATAATATTTTTCTTTTCCCGAAAAGTCTCGCGGGCGACAGCCTCCATATCTTCCAGAAGTTCAAGATTAAAGGAATAGCCTCCGTTTACTACAACTTCTACACGGGATATATTAGAAGGGCGCTTGGTAAGGACAGGGAGCGCAATTTTAATCCAGTTATTTCCGGGAATCATAATACGAGTTACTTCTTCCTGTTTAACAGGACCAAGACCTCCGAAACCGATTACGTTTAAACGGGCCTTACCGGAAGGGATTGTCAGTTCCTCATCAATTGAGGCGGGCAGAGGATATGCGTATACTTCAGGAGCATTTGCAAAGGCAACTTTAAGATCATCCCTATAGATACGGGCATCATCTATATTGCTTTCATTGCGGAAGAAGAGCATGCCCAAGTAACGCGCCAGTGCGGAATCGGAAAATTTACCGCCCTGATCGGGGTTCGTAGGGACTTCCCCCCCATCCTCCAGGGCTTTTTCCTGCATTTTAGACCGTATCTGATCATATTTAACCGCTAAATCACGGAGCTTTTCACTCATCCTGCGGATTTCTACCTTAGCGCCTTCCATATTATTGCGGTGATAGTAGTTGAGGGCATTAAAAGCATTAAGATAGATATTTTCATAATCCTCACCGTCATAATCACGCGATTTATCATTAACCAGATAGGTACTGATCTCCTGAGTTATACTTTTGGTAAAGGCTTCCTCAATTGCCCGTTCCCCATCTTGAAGCAACCGCGAAGATTCATCATATCTTGCCGCATAATGGGAGAGCATACCTTTATCCAAATAATAGAGAATAGCATCCTTATTAGAATAGGCTTTATCTTTACTGCTGTCTAATTCTGCAATACTCTCGTCAAAAGCCCCTCTCCCTACCGCAGAATCAATGTTTACATGAGCATTTGACGCACAAGCAATAAAGGCAACACTAATCAGGAAAACTACCACTAACTTTTTCATCAATTTCATTAACCACTCCTAAAAAAGCTGCGGCATTTTACCGCAGATGTTACAAACGGAAGGAAACCATAGATTCCTAGCAGCCGCGGACACTTCGTGTCCGATTGCACTTGTGGAATTTTTGCATGAATATGCAAAAATTCACCAAACTCCCACAGGCTCCTAGTATTCCTTAAAAGCGGGTTTTAGGTTGTACGATAGTTTTCCTGATGCTGTCGTTATACCCGCTCCACAGGCGTTCGGTAGTAGTTACATCAGAAAGATATACCCTGACTGTATAGGCCCTAGAGGTACGGTTGCCAGCCCTGTCTACATTGGCGCTTACCGTTCCGCTCAGCCTGAATTCGGCGCCCAGTTCCGCCCCAATTGCGGCCGCGGTATCCTCGCTTGCATGGGCCAGTTGATCCTCCTGTTCCTTACGGATATCCTGCCTTTCCTGACCGCCGGCTACCGTAGAAAAACGACCGCTCTGATCCAGCGCAATTTCCATAAGGCTGGCCAATTCCGCCGTGTTGATATGCTCGGAGCTTTCATTCCTAAAGGGATCAACAATAATACGGGGAACCCTTCCGAGTACGCTGATTGCCTCAATGATCCGCGGCGCGGCAAGGCACTGATTCACCAGATCCTCGCAAACAATTTTTACATCATTGCTGTTCCAGTATCCGCTTAAATCTTCCTGCGAATCGGTACGGGAAACCTCCGGAGCAGAAGTACACCCGAAAAAAACCGCCAAGCTCACAAGACAAGCAAATACACTAAGAATTCTCTTCATAAAAACCTCCATGAAAATAAAGAAATATTTTAAAGTTTAACCAAACCTAATATAATCGAGATAATAAAAAGTATCAAGATAGGGAAGCCTTAAAAAATTTGTAACTACTCACGGCAAGGCGGAGATATTGGAAACCGGTTATCAAGGCTGCTTTGGCAGTTTGCAGGGTATAAAAAATCACTTACGTGAATATTTATACAATTTTATGCGCAAAGCGCAACAAACCAGGGCAACGGCACTTATTTTTTCATGACAAGATACCCTCAAGGAATCCAGCAGGAGGGAAACAATGGAACTATCAGATGAAATGGTAAGGCGAATGAAGGAAGAACGGAGAAGCCATACACAATAAAGCAAGCGGTAGAGTATACCGGCTTGTTAGGATGCCCGAAATAGGCGCCCCGTGATGGTACTGCGGGAGTCAAAATCATTTGGACCGGGCTTCAAAAACTTTATACAAATGCCAAGGTCTTTTACCAGAAACCGGACATTCGCGGAATCTGTTCTTGTTCCTTTGCGCCCTTGGGGGTTAGTTTTTCACCCATGCGGTAAAATAATTACGAAATTCTTACGGATCACTTGCGTTTATTCTTATAATATAATAAAATAAAAAGATAGAATGGAATTAACCGCAAGAAAAAAATTGATCCTGAATTTACTCTTGGAAAAAGGCTCTATCTCAGTGGCCGATTTAAGCCGGAATCTGGCAGTATCCGAGGTTACCATACGCTCCGATCTTAAAACTTTGGAGGATCGGGGGCTTTTAAGCCGGGTGCACGGCGGCGCGGTTTCCAGTATTCACCCGCATATCATGGAGCGGCAGAACCTGCGGCTTGAGGAGAAACAGAACATCGCACGGGCCGCGGCGGCGCTGGTACAGAACGGCGATACCATTATGATAGAGGCAGGAACGACCACAGCCCTTGTCTGCCGTTACCTAAGCGGCAAGCGGGATATACATATAGTTACCAATTCTGTTCTGGCATTTACCGCCGCAAAAAATAATCCATCCCTCAGAATAACCCTTTCAGGCGGCGAATGGCGAAGCAGCACCGAATCTTTTGTGGGATCCGTTGCTGTAGATACCATACGGCGCTTTAATGTACGGTTTGCCTTTGTGGGTGCGGACGGTTTTGACGCAAAACACGGCGTTACCACCGATCTGCTGGAGGGCGGGGAGATCATCAAGGTGATGAAAGAACGGGCAGTCCGCACGATCCTTCTGGCAGATTCAGAAAAGTTCAATAGATCGGGGCCTGTTACTATCATGCCGCTATCGCAAGTGGACGGCATAATAACGGACGCCCGGATCAGGGATAATGCGGAGGAAGAATTGAAAGAGGATATACATATTCTCAAGATAGAAACGGAACGGGACAGTGCCGTTGTCCGGTACTGGTTTCACAGTGATTCCAAAAGGAGTGTATAAAATGGCCCATGTGCTAATCATGCCCAGACAGGGCAATACGGTTGAATCGTGCATCATAAGCGAATGGAAGGTGAAGGAAGGGGATACAGTAAAGGCCGATACCCCGGTATGTATCGTGGAAACCGACAAGGCAACCTTCGAGGTTCCTGCCGGAGCCGCGGGAACGGTGCTCAGGATACTCAGCAAGGCTGGAGACGATGTGCCGGTACTCCAGCCTATCCTGGTGATAGGAAAGCCCGGCGAGGCATGGGAAGCCGGCGCTGCGCAGCCTGCATCCCAGGAACCGGCTTCACCGCAAGCTGCCCCGCCCGCGGTCCCGAGGGCGGAGCCTTCCGGCGCGCCCGCGGGGGAAATAATTACCGCGGATAGCGGAGGACGCACGGCGGCATCTCCCCGAGCGCGGAAACTGGCGGAGAGGGAGGCCGTAGATATAGGCCCCGGAGGGCCGATTGCGGGAAGCGGCCCGGGGGGGCGCATCATTACGCCGGATGTGGAAGCCTATATTGCAGGGAGGCCGCCCCTCACCGCGGCTGCAAAGGACGAACTGCGGCAGCGTATCGCCGCGGGTCTGGGAACAGCCGCAGGCGGCTCTTTCTACGGACCCGGTTCAGGAATTGGCGGGCGGCTGAACCTTGAGGATCTGAAGGCTCAGTCTGGAAGCGGCGCTTCCGGCGGCATAAGCGCAAGTCCGGCGGATTCAGGCAGTACGCCTCTGGGCGCGGCGGACTATACCGATACGCCTATTAAGGGTATACGCCGGGTAATTGCGGATCAGATGATGCTCTCCCATACCAGTACGGCCGCGTTTACCCTGAACGCAAGCGCGCCTGCGGTGAATCTGCAATCCCTGCGTTCCCGCTTCAAGGCAAGCGCTCCGGAGTTGGGCCTTAACCAGATAACCGTCAACGACCTGGTTCTGTTTGCAGCGTCCCGTGTCCTGCCCCTTTACCCCTACATGAACGCCCATAAACTTGACGGCGTAGTCCGTGTCTTTAAGCATATTCATCTAGGGGTGGCTGTCTCAACAGCACGGGGCCTTATGGTTCCGGTGCTGCGGAACGCGGAAACTCTGTCCCTGCTGCAAATCTCGTCCAGGGCAAAAGAACTGGCCGAAGCCTGCCGGACAGGCGCCATAAGCCCCGATGATCTTCACGGTTCTACTCTCACGATTACCAACCTGGGTAATACGGGAATAGAAAGTTTCACCCCGGTGATCAATGTACCGGAAGTAGCCGTTCTGGGGGTATGCGGCATACAGCCTAAACCTACCGAGACCGGCGGAGGGCGCTACGAGATCCTGCCGCATCTCGGTTTTAGCCTGACTATCGATCATGCGGTGGCGGACGGTGCGCCGGCGGCAGAATTCCTGAAAGCTTTCTGCGGGGCCGTCCGTGATATCGATCTTTGGATCGCAAAATGAAGAGGGTAACACTATGTACGATGTAATTATCATAGGCGGCGGGCCTGCCGGTTATCTTGCCGCGGAACGGCTGGGGCACAGGGGTAAGAAAGTGCTCCTCATCGAAAAGCAGCATCTGGGAGGAACCTGCCTTAACGCCGGATGTATTCCCACCAAGACCCTCCTCAATTCGGCAAAACAGTACCTCCATGCACAGGATGGGCAGTTCGGTGTTCATGCTGAAAAGGTCTCGTTTAATTTAAGCGAAATGATGGCATGGAAGGAAAAGGTGGTCGGCAATCTCCGCGGCGGCTTGGCATCCCAGATGAAACGCTTCAAGGTAGAAACTCTGAGCGGTACGGGCATTGTCGAGGTACAGGGTTCTTTCCGGGGAGTACGGTTCGTCAAAGAGGGGGAACCCGGAAGCGGCGTCCTCTACGAGACCAAGGCTATCCTTGCGGCGGCAGGTTCCGTACCGGTACTCCCGCCTATCCCCGGCACGGAGGGCAACTCCAAACTCATCGACTCAACCGGCATCCTGTCGGTAAGCGGAATACCGGCAAAGCTCTGTATAATCGGAGGCGGCGTTATCGGCGCCGAATTCGCAAGCCTCTTCGGCATGTTGGGGAGCGAGGTGTCGGTGGTAGAAATGATGGATGAGATCATCCCGCCTATGGATAAGGATCATGCCCCGCTTATGCGGAAAGCCCTGCGTAATACCGGCTTTCATCTTGGCTGCCGTGTTACCCGCATTGAAGGGGGGAACGTCTTCTTTACGGACAAGGACGGCACGGCAGGGACCCTTGCCGCGGATATGGTGCTGATGGCGGTAGGACGGCGTGCGGAAATCGCATCCTGGGGCGCAAAGGAAGCGGGGATCGATGTTACGGGAAAGGGCGTTACGGTAGACAACCGGATGCGGACAAACATCAGCGGTATCTGGGCGGCGGGTGATGTAAACGGCCGCAGTATGCTCGCTCATTCCGCGTACCGTATGGCGGAGGTAGCGGTAAACGACATCTGCGCCTGGCTTGAAGGCGCAGATAGCAAGGACTTTATGCGTTACAACGCCGTCCCCTGGGCGGTGTACAGTAACCCTGAAGCCGCGGGAGCCGGTATCACGGAGCAGGAAGCCCTTTCGCGGGGTATTGCAATCAGAACAGCTTCCGCGCCCATGTATATGTCGGGGCGCTTTCTTGCGGAGAACATTCCGGGTGCGCCGGGGACTGTGAAGGTTATCGCTGATGAGCGGAGCGGGGTACTGCTCGGCGTCCATATCCTTGGCCCCTATGCGCCTGAGATGATCTGGGGAGCGGCCGCGCTTATCGAAAACGAAATGCGTATTGATGATGTCAAAGAGTTGGTCTTCCCCCATCCAAGCGTCTGCGAAATAATACGAGAGGCAGTCTGGAATTTTTAGCTATTAAAATTTAAGGGAGCGGTTTATAATCTAATTTTTTAAAACCGCCCTGTTTATCAAAAGACAAGGAGCGCACAATGCCTAAATCTATTTTTATAGATCCGCGGGAAGTTCGGAAACCGGGGATACTGAAGATCGCCGATATTCCTATCAATCAGTACAAAAGCGATTTTGCTGTGGAACTGAAAACTTACGGCGCCGAAAGGCTTATCCGTGTTTTGTACGATATGGTTACTATCCGCGAATTTGAAAATATGATGAACACGTTTAAAATCCAGGGGACATGGAACGGTATCGAGTATAACCACCGCGGCCCGGCTCATCTTTCTATGGGACAGGAAGCCGCTGCTGTGGGGCAGTGCGTCAACCTGGGAACAGAGGATCTTATTTTCGGTTCGCACCGCAGTCATGGGGAACTGCTTGCCAAGTGTCTTTCCGCGGTAGAAAAACTTGATGAGAATAGGCTTGAAGGAATAATGAAAGAATTCCTCGGCGGCGACACCCTGCGGATGGCCGAAAAGGTAAGCTATAAGAACATCAAGGATCTGGCGGAAAACTTCGTACTCTACGGCGCTTTGGGAGAGATATTTGCCCGCAACGCGGGATTCAACCGCGGGCTTGGCGGGTCTATGCATGCCTATTTTCTCCCCTTTGGTTCCATGCCGAATAATGCAATCGTTGGAGGATCGGCGGATATTGCCACCGGCTCCGCACTCTTTAAGCTGATAAACCGCAAGCCGGGGATTGTGGTGTCCAATGTAGGGGACGCGGCCCTGGGATGCGGGCCCGTATGGGAAGCCATGACCCTGGCCGCTATGGATCAGTACAAAACCCTCTGGCCCAAGGACGGCCCTCACGGCGCGCCGCCTATACTCTACAATTTCTTCAACAACTTTTACGGCATGGGCGGGCAGACCAGCGGCGAAACTATGGGGTATCATATCCTTGCGCGGGTAGGCGCCGGGGTAAATACCGACAATCTGCACGCGGAACGGGTTGACGGCTACAATCCCCTGGCAGCGGCCGACGCAATTGCCAGAAAAAAGGAAATTCTTCTTGCGGGAAACGGCCCTGTGCTGCTGGATACCATCACCTACCGCATATCAGGACATTCCCCTTCGGATGCTTCAAGTTACCGTACAAAAGAAGAAATTGAAGCGTGGCAGAAGGCCGACGCAATTGCCGAATACAGGGAATACCTCATCAAAAATAAGCTCATCGGCGAAAGCGACGCCGAGTCTATGCAGAAATCCATCAACGCAAAACTTACCGAGGTTGCGCGTTTGGCCGTCAGCGAAACCGAAAGCAAGCGCGCTCCTATGAGCCTTATCGAATCGGTGATGTTCTCCAATCAGAAGATCGAAAAGATGGAAGACAGGAAGCCCGATCTGCTTGAAGCCGGTGCGGAGAATCCCCGCGTAAAGGCGCTGAAGGATAAGAGCCGTTTTGCGTTTGACGCCGAAGGAAAGCCGGTAAGCAAGAACAAGGTTTTCCAGTACCGCGACGCCCTTTTTGAAGCTATGCTCTACCGTTTTACGATTGATCCGACTATGGCCGCATGGGGGGAAGAAAACCGCGACTGGGGCGGGGCCTTTGCGGTATACCGGGGGCTTACCGAAGCTATACCTTATCACCGGCTCTTTAACAGTTCTATCTCGGAAGGGGCCATTGTTGGTTCGGGGGTAGGATACGCAATGAGCGGCGGCAGGGCGGTTGTAGAGCTGATGTACTGCGACTTTATGGGCAGGGCCGGGGACGAAATTTTCAATCAGGCTTCGAAATGGCAGTCTATGTCCGCCGGTCTTCTTAAAATGCCCCTTACTATCCGGGTTTCGGTAGGTAACAAATACGGCGCCCAGCACAGCCAGGACTGGTCGGCAATCGTAGCCCACATACCCGGCCTTAAGGTAATGTTCCCCGCTACACCCTATGATGCCAAGGGCATGCTGAACCTTGCCCTGCACGGCACGGACCCGGTGGTTTTCTTTGAAAGCCAGCTTTTATATGACCGCGGCGAGCAGTTTGAAAGGGGAGGCGTTCCCCAAGGCTATTACGAAATTCCCGAAGGAGAACCCGCAATACGGAAAAATGGCAAGGATATTACAATAGCCACCATAGGCGCTACCCTGTATAAAGCCATTGATGCGGCTAAGATCCTGCAAGATCAATACGGCCTTGATGCGGAAATCATTGATATCCGTTTTATTAATCCGCTCAACTATGAAAAGATACTCGATTCGGTAAAAAAGACCGGAAGGCTGCTCCTTGCAAGCGATGCGGTAGAACGGGGTTCCTTCCTGCACACCGTCGCATCCAATGTTACCCAGCTTGCCTTCGATTACCTTGACGCGCCGGTTGCCGTTGTGGGAAGCCGCAACTGGATTACCCCTGCGCCGGAATGCGAAGAATACTTCTTCCCCCAGGCCGAGTGGATCATCGACACCATCCATGAACGAATACTGCCCTTAAAAGGACATGCCCCATCCACCGTACAGACCAACCTCGATATGCTGCGGAAAAACAGGCAGGGTGTATGAGCTCCTATTTAGGGACCATACAAGACGCCGCCGCCGAATCCTCCGCGCGGCTGGAGGCTCTGAAGCGTTACACGGCGGAGTGCGCCGCTCTGCCGGCCTTTACCGGTGAGATAAACAACCATATCCATACGATCTTCAGCTTTAGCCCCTATACGCCGGCTATGGCGGCGCTCAAAGCCCGTGAGGCGGGGCTTGAGGCTGCGGGATCGGTAGACCACGATTCATATTCCGCGGCGGAGGAAATGCGGCGGGCCTGTGCCATTCTGGGTATAGGCTGCGTAACGGGCTTTGAGCTGCGGGTCAGCTTTAGGCATACCGAATTCGGGAACAAGAAGATCAACAGCCCCGATTCACCGGGAATTGCCTACATGACGGTACAGGGTGTGCCCCGCACCGCGGCCGATAGGGTTAAGGCCTTCCTTGCACCCCTCAACGCGGCCCGGCATGAACGCAGCCGCCGTATGACGGAACGGCTCAACACCCTGCTCGCCGGAGCAGGCATGAAAGACCTTTCCTACGATGACGATATACTTCCCCTGTCGATGGCGGCCAAGGGAGGAAGTCTTACGGAACGGCACATACTCTATGCACTCTCCCTTTTGCTTATCAAACAGGCAGGACGGGGCCGCTTGCTGCTCGATATCCTTTCCCAAAAATTTGCACTGAGCCTTTCGGGAAAAATAGCGGCTCTGCTTGAGGATGAAAAAAACCCCTACTATGCCTGGGATCTCCTTGGCGCTCTGAAAAGCTCGTTCAGCGGTCATATCTTCATACAGCCCGGCGAAGATGAATGTCTTCCCGCGGAAACCGTTACCGCTTTTGCCCAATCGATCAACGCGGTCCCTTCCTACGCATATCTGGGCGATGTGGCGGAATCCCCTACGGGGGATAAAAAGGCTGAAAAATTCGAGGACGATTACCTTGACGCACTCTTTCCCTGCCTAAAAAAAATGGGGTTCCTTGGCGTTACCTATATGCCCCCCCGTAATACGGCAGGGCAACTGGCGCAGATACGCCGCCTCTGCGAAGAATACGGTTTTATCGAAATTTCCGGCGTGGATATCAACAGCCCCCGGCAGTCCTTTAACTGTCCTGAGATTAGGCGGAGCGAATTTGCCGTTTTACGGGATACAACCTGGGCGCTGGCGGCCCATGAAAAACTCAGCTCAGAGGATGCTGCGCGGGGACTCTTTAACCCCGCGGATCCCCTTGCGGCAAAACCGCTTGGGGAACGTATCAAGGCATTTGCGGCAATAGGCAGAAACTTGACCCCTAGGAGCCTGTAGCACTTGTAGGTTTTTATGGCCTTTTTTAGCAAAAAAGCCATAAAAACCACGATTATCCGGCATCCTTACGCAGTTTGTAAGGTAAATATTCATAAACATGAATACTTACCTTACAAACTCCCAGCGTTGTGGGAATCCCCTGGGGCAGTTTTCTTATGTCCCTGATGCTTGTTGTTATACGAAGTTCATCAAATTGAAAGGCGGCGGCGGGCTGGCGGTCAGTTCGCCCGCGAGATGGGCGCGCACGGTATAGCGGCCGCCGGTTGCGTCAAATCTCGCAATATCTTCGGTGAATACCTTAGAGCCGGGGGGTGCGGAAACGGAAATGCTCATCACATCGGTGAGGTCGTTGGCGCCCCGAAAGCTAAGGTCTCTGATATCGGGAAGCGGCTTGTTAAAAACCCGTGTCAGCGGGAGTGTTCCCAGCGTCTTTCCCTCGCTGTTGACCAGCGTAAAAACGGCGCTTTCCGGGGATACAAGGTAGCGCCGGGGCCTTATATCGAGGTTCCAATCGTCGTTCCGCTCGGTGTTGCGCAGCCCGTCAATAAGCATTTCCAGAGGTTTTAGTGCCTCGTAGTCGGGAAAAACGCCGCACCGAAACGATACATCAACGGTCTCCGTCCTGTAGTCTATTTTGCCCTGGGTGAGGGCAGGGTCATAGACGATTTCTACCGGGGGGTCGGCCTTGTAAAAGGCATCGGCTTTGGCGATAGCGTCGGCCCACTGTATGTCGTTCCGCACGTTCGTTCCGATGTCAGAGTATACGCTCCGCACCAGTTCGCGGAGATCGCGTTCCGCCTGGGAATCCTGGGCCGGCAGCGCCAGAGCGCGGCAAAGAGGGCGCCGCTTTTGTTCGTTTTCATGTTGTTACTCCTTACCAGCATTGTTGTACGGGACGAATGGAGCGGCAGGAAGGGATCTATCCATCTTTAGTTCCTGATGCCTCTTTTGGACTATTGCTGTCTTGAATTTTTCAGGGATGGCCGCTAACAGATCATCTCCTACCAAAACCCCCAGTTCCGTTACGGCATTGTACGCCTGTTCTTCGCTGGTAATCGTGATCCACTTGGCAAGGCCGGATTGGCGGGTTTTGCGGAAATATACGGCGGCCTCCCCATCCTCCGCGTCATTGTCAGGATAATCACTGTTCCTGAAGTCTTTGGTAACGGTTTCTACAAGCTTGCCGTTTTTAGCCGTATAAAACTCGAAGGAAAGCCCGTTGGCATTTTTCCGTTCCACCGTAATAAAAAAGTTTACGGAGGGCAGCTTTGGAATAACATCTTTGATATAGATATCCGCGGGATCGGTTTTAAGGGACTGGGAAACAAGCGTTTTTATCGTATCTTCGTCCCCCGCGTTTCCCTGGGCATAATAACGAAGGACGGGCAGTTTATCGGGGGAGGAAGAAAAAGCATGTTCCATTATGGCTAATGCGTCTAAATTACTTCCCCACCAAAATTCATTCCCGGCCTTTTTGCCGGAACAGCCCGCAAGGACGATTATTCCCATTGTTTCCAACAGGACAAACGACAGTAAAACCAATAAACATATTTTGTTTTTCATCAGTTTCTCCTTATAAAAATATTTAGTGTCTTGCGGAAAACCGGCCTCATTTCCACTTTCCAATAATATATTCGGCAGATCCGTCAAAGTAATCCTTAAAGGATTTATCCTGGGCGGTAATTTTTGTGTACTGCAGCATTTCAGTATTAATTCGCCTTGCCATACGCCGGACAGAGCTAATACGCAGACTCATCACATCCGTAATGGCATCGGCCTTAACATTAGGGAAAGACAGGGAGTCCCCGGTAATCCTCGCAACCGCGGCATACGTCTGCGTTCCTGTCTGCTGCCAGGGGCCGTTAAGGTTTACCGGCGCCATTGTGGGTTCAGTGAACAGGTTAAGGCCGCCTTGCCCATATCGCTCATAGGCAGTAGTCATGGGAGAAGGTATTGA
>JAISQR010000120.1 GCA_031274035.1 Treponema sp.
GTTTTATAGCAAATTTAGACAATTTGTAGGTGAAAATATTATACCTACACCGAATGAGCTTAATTCTTTATAGGATAAGGAATTACGGTTGTAGGTATAATTTTGTGAAAAATTCAGGATCCAATACCCCGCGTCCGACAGCTTTTTCTGTATTGCCGTTTCCGCGTGGACTTCGCACAGTAAGGTTATTCCAGCGTTGGCCGCCGTGGTTTTTATCCAGTCGAGAAATTCATAAAACTCAGGATCCGTGAGAAAACAGGAAGTCCCCATTTTTTTTATCACATAGCCAACCGCATCAAGCCGTACCATGCTGATACCGTTCCGGGCAAAAAAAGCGAATATTTCCTGAAACCATTCCCGCACTTCCGGCGCGGATACGTCAAGGTCGATCTGTTCTGAGGGGTCGGTATTGCCAAATGTGGTCCACACGTTTTCTATGCTTCCATCTGCCAGGGTGTAAGTAGAATATGGTACAGGCCGGCGAAGGTACACCTTTTTAATATCCTCCAGTTTTGGTTTTCCGCCGGGCCAGAGCTTATCCATGGTCAGGAAAAAACCGGCATATTTTGAAGCACGACCCTTTTTCAAAAAATCCTGGAACTGGTTTGATGAACGAGAAATATGATTCACCATTACGTCGAGTAAGAGCGGGTACTTCTTTCCCAGAGCCGCCATGTCCTCCCAGATGCCGAAAGACGGCTCTATTTCAAAGTAGGACAGCGGCGCGAAACCCCTATCCCCCGACGAGGGGAAGGGCGGGAGTATATGTATCGCCCCGAATACGCCGGGAAAATATTCATCCAATACCGCGTCGAGTTTTTTAAGATCGCCGCCCAGGGAATCGGCATAGGTGATAAGTTGTACTTTGTTGGGTATCATGTGTTGCATCCTATTACAAGCGCCTCAAAGGGCGCGAGGGTACATTGACCGCACACATACGTTTCAGCCTCACGTATATTGCCAAGCCAGATTATGCCATTGCGAACGGTAACGGTGTTTGTTTTAGCCGAAAAATTGCAGATGATAAGTGCCAGTTCGTTCTCACCTTTACGCTCATAAGAGACGATATCCTCACTTTCCAGAAAGCGAGGCGTAATTGTTCCCGCAAAAAATAACGTACTGTGAGCTTTGCGCAGGGTTATCATTTTTTTATAAAACGATAACACCGAAGCGGGATCTTTCTCCTGCACATCAACACAAATAACAGCGTAGTCAGGGTGAATGGGGAGCCATGGCGCGGCGGCGCTGAATCCGGCGTTTTTAGCCTCCGCAGACCACATCATGGGGATACGGGAATTGTCCCGCGAACGGTGGGCGACAATTTCTAGGGCTTTTTCTTTTGAATAGCCCGCCCGGATCGCCCGCTCGTATTGATCAAATGTCGCCACATCGTTAAATTCGTCGAGGCTGTGCCAGGGGTAATTTTCCACTCCCAATTCCTGCCCCTGATACACAAAGGGTATGCCCTGTAAGAAAAAGTACAGTATTGCCAGCATGGTTTTGCCCTCGAAGGTACGCTCATCCGCCGCAAGGTATTTATTTGTGCTACGGTTCTGGTCGTGGTTTTCAAGGTAAGGCGCGGCGAAACCCACCTCGCTTGTTTCCTGCTGATTTTTGAAGATGGCGCCCCGTAATTCCTTTACGGTGAAATCGCGCCGCTTGTACCAGATGCCGCCACCTTTGATAATATCAATGTCTGTGTAGGAAAAATCAAATATAGTTGAGAAAAAGCCATTAGGCCCGATAAAAGCCGCAAGTTTTTCAGGTGTTACCCCTGCGGCTTCCGCTACGGTAAAAGCGTTACGCGGTTTGAATACTTCATCCCGCATTTCGCCCAAAAACTTTTCGATACCGGGCATGATAACGCATGATGACACGGGATTCGCCAAACCGTCAGATTCATCGGGAGGCAGGCTTGCAAAGGATTGTTCTTTTTTTATGTTGCAGATCGCGTCAATCCTGAAACCGGTAACGCCTTTATTCATCCAAAAGTGAATCATGTCGTATAGTTCGTGCCGCATTCGCGGGTTTTCCCAGTTGAGATCGGGCTGCTCTTTCGTAAAGAGATGCAGGTAGTATTCACCGTCACCCACCTGTTCCCAAGCCGAACCACCGAAGTAGCTGCGCCAGTTGTTCGGCGGTCCGCCGTCTTTTCCCCTGCGAAAGATGTAAAAATCACGGCAGGGGTTTTGCGGATCATGTAGTGCGGCTTGAAACCAGGGGTGCTGGTCAGAAGTATGGTTCAACACGAGATCAAGCAGAATTTTGATGCCGCGTGTATCCGCTTCGGCGATAAGGCGCTCCAAATCGGCAAGAGTCCCGAATTCTGGATTTATATCACGGTAATCGGAAATATCATACCCGTTATCTACCATGGGGGATGTAAAAATAGGACAAAGCCAAATGGTGTTTATCCCAAGACCCGCAAGGTAATCCAGTTTTTCGATGATGCCCGTCAAATCTCCTATGCCATCTGCACCACTGTCCTTAAAGCTGCGAGGGTAAATCTGATACACCACCGCCTCATGCCACCAGTTCTTTTTCATGACATCTCCTGTCTTATTTAATCGATCCGTTCATAACCCCGCTGATGATCTGCCGCTGCAAAATCAGATACAGAATCAAAATTGGGGCAATACTCATGATGAGCGCTGCCATACCGTAGCCGAATTCGGAAGTGTAGTTTCCGAAAAAGTAGAATGTGGAAAGCGGCAGTGTCCGCTGTGTCTCTCTGATTAATACCAGTGATGGTAGGAGGTAATCGTTCCATATCCAGAGCAGATCGAGGATGATGATAGTTGCGGTAATCGGCGCAAGATTGGGAAACACGATGCGCCAGAAGGTTTCCAGCTTGCCGCAACCGTCAAGCAAGGCGGCTTCCTCAAGCTCTTTGGGGACGCCTTTGACAAATCCGTGGTACATAAAGGTTGCCATAGCCATACCGAAACCCAGGTAGAAGAAAATCAGGGAGCCGCCGGAATTCAGAACGCCTATGGAGCCGTAAATGCTTACCAGCGGGATCATCAGTGTTTGAAAGGGGATAATCATGGAAGCAACTATCACAAGAAAAATGATTTTGTTTATCTTCCACTGCCATCGTTCCAAAAAGTAGGCAAACATGGAGGAAAAAACAACAATAACCACGAGGGAGAGGCCAGACACGGCAATTGAATTTTTAATCGCACCCAGATAGTTCATGGTTTTAAATGCGTTTACGTAATTGTCAAAACCGACAAAGCCGGAAAAACTCATTGGATCTCTGATGATGCTGATCCTTCCCTTGAACGAGTTGAGCAAAACCATGAAAAAAGGAAACAGCATAATAAACCCAACCACGATGCTGATGATAAAAGAAAAAATCGGCCAGTTATTTTTGATTTTCATAATGCGTCAACCTCCTTCCGTTTTAGTACCATTACTTGTGTAAGGGCAATGGCGGCCACAACCGCGAAAAAGAGAAACGCCTTTGCCTGCCCGGTACCGTAATTACGGAACTTGAACGCCTCGTTGTAAATGTGCATGGCCGCGAATTCCGTAGACTGGTATGGCCCTCCGTGAGTGAGCGACAGGTTGGTATCAAAAGTCATAAAGGCTTTTTGCAGGGTAAGAAACAAACTGATGGTAAACGACGGTACCATCATGGGGATTTTTATCTTGATAAGCACCTGCCAGTTTGTCGCTCCGTCAATCCTGGCCGCCTCCATCACTGAGCCGGGAATGGCAAGAAGGCCCGCGATGTATATCAGCATCATGTACCCGGACATCTGCCAAACACCGACAATAATAAGCGCCCAGAGTGCCTTATCGGGATCGCCTATCCACGAGGATGCAAGTAGGCCGATGTTAAAGGTTTTCCCAAGGTAGACAATGACCCGGGAAAAAATGAACAGCCAGATAAAGCCCAAAATAACACCGCCAATCAGGTTGGGGGTAAAGAACGCCGCCCTAAATCCGTTCTGACCCTTGAACCCGCTTGTCACCAGTAACGCAAGGGCAAAAGCTACAAGATTGGTAAGCACCAGGGTCCAGAGGACGTACTTAAAGGTAATACCCATAGATGCCCAGAATTGGGGATCGGTAAAGGCTGTAGTGTAGTTTTTTATCCCCGTGAACATTACCTTGCTTTGAGTTCCCGTCCAGTTGGTAAAGGTAACAAAGAGGCCGAATAAAAATGGAATCATTACTACCAGGGAGAACGCCAAAAGCGGGATAAAACCGAATGAAAAAAACACTCCCAGCTTTTTGAAAAAAGTTTTTTCGTTGTACATAGGTCAGTCTTTGATCGATTTCCAGTATTTCTCGAATTCCTCCGCAAGCTGCGTGCGGTTGATGACACCGCCAACGTATTTCTGTATAGCTGCCCCCATGATCTGGAATCCGCCGGCGGGATAATACGTGTTCATCCATTCAAGGTTGTTTCCCGTATTAAGAAAGGCGGCAATCTGGGCGCTCATTTTGTCGGCAGGCTCAATCTCAAAACCCTGGTAGGCGGGAATAAAGTTTAATTCGTTCACATAATAGTCCTGCCCTTCCTTTGTTTCGATGAACCATGAGAGAAATTCCAGCGCCGCCTTTTGTTGGGCTTCGCTGTTGCCGGACTTGTCAACACACCAATAACTGGGAACGCCGATGGCGATTTTGCCGTTACCGTAGTCGCCGGGATTGTTGCTTACCGGGACCGGGATAAACTGATAATCGGCTTTCTCAATCGCGGCAAGTTCGGGGTACGCCCAGTTGCCCATAAACCAGGCGGCGGCATCTCCTGTGGCAAGCTCAAGCATACCGTCCTCATAAACCGGGGCCAGAGGGGAGGCGGCGTGGATGTTGTACTTGAGGAGCACGTCGAGGGTATCAACCCAGCCGTTGAAAACCGTGTTGTTGGAAAGAGAAACCGAGCCTGATTTTAAATCCTCAAAAAATTTGTGCCTCTCTTCGTGGCTTTCGTTCTGTAGAGCGTACACCGTATTGGAAAGGTGTGCGCCGAGAGACCAATCCATAGGAGACAGGGTAAAGGGCCCCTTCCCGGCGGCTTTCAGGGCCTCGAAAAACCGGGAAAGCTCGGATGTGGTTTTTATTTCGCGGGGGTCAACATCGTCACCCAGAGCGGCCCTAACGGTCGCGGGATTGTAGATGATGCCGTAGGCTTCCACGGTGGTAGGCAGGCCGTACACCCTGCCGTCTCTGGTAACAAAATCTATAGTTCCCTCGTTGGCTCTTTCCACCAGAGAGGTATCGGTAAGGTCGAGGAATTTGTCCTGAAATTCCTCGAATTCCTGCCCCACCATGAGGATGCTGGGGGCGTTCCCCGAGGCGTACAGGGTGATCATCTTTTCATAGGCATCTTGCCCGGCAAGGGGGATCATGGTGATTTTGACTCCGGTTTTGCCGCCGTAATCGGCCAGCATTTTTTCAAACTGGGCGGCGACTTCCGGTTTTCCCATCAGTATGGTGATGGAAACACCACCGCTTGATATTGCTTGAGCCCCCTGCTTCTTGGAGCAGCCGATAACAAGCGCCAAGAGAATGGCACAGCCTGCAAGCGTAATGCCTTTTATTGTTTTCATAAAACACTCCTCATTTGGCGGCTCAACCTTCCGGGCCGGTCGCCGTTTTGTATAAGACGTAAATTCAGTCTATCACGGCATCTATTTTATATCAATCGTTTTCATAAAAAATTTTGAGAAATTTTGTTATTTGGTTTAAATTGATTTTTTTGATAGGTATTTGAGTATTTTATAAGAAAATTTATCAAAATTCGATATATTATGCCATATTATGCTTGAATTAATCTGTAAACGTTTGCTATAATAATACTATGTATGACCACCACAAGCCGACTTATCACTTCGCGGCCCCCGCAGGATGGATGAACGACCCCAACGGCCCCCTCTGGTTCGAGGGGTACTACCACCTGTTCTACCAGTACAACCCTACGGGGGACTCCTGGGAAAACATCCACTGGGGCCACGCCCGGAGCCGAGACCTCCTGCGCTGGGAGCACCTTCCTCCCGCCCTTGCCCCCTCGCCGGAATTGGGGGAATTGCACTGCTTTTCAGGCTGTGCGGTCGTGGACAGGGATACTCCGGTGATCCTCTATACCAGCGTGGGAGAAGGAGAGCGCAACGCCCGTTCCGGTGCGGAGCAGCGCCTTGCCCGCAGTTTGGACGGTATGCGTACATGGCGGAAGTACCCGGCCCCTATCCTTACCAACGCGATACACGACACACCCGTCACGGACTGGCGGGACCCCTTTGTCTGGCGGGAAAACGGGCAGTGGAATCTACTGCTTGGCGGGGGCAGAAACGGCGGCGGCTGTATCACCCTGTACCATTCTTCCAATTTGATTGATTGGCGGTACTGCGGTGTTTTCTTTGAAAACCCAGCCTATCACTTTCTGGAATGTCCCAATCTGCTGCGCTTCGGCGATAAAAGCGTGTTGATCTACTCTCCCGATGAGGAGGTACGGTACCATATTGGTTTTATCAACAGTACAGGGCAATTTGAAAATGAAAAAACCGGTGTCCTCGACTATTCGGGAAAGCGCGGTTTTTATGCTCCTAATACACTTTTGAACGATCCCGCAGGCCGCTACATCACCTGGGGCTGGATTACCGAGAAAAGCCGCAAGGGCTACCCTATTCAGGGTTACAACGGGGCGCTTTCCCTGCCAAGGATTCTCGCTCTCAATGCTTCAGGCGATATTACCCAGACTCCGGCACAGGAAATTGACGGCCTTTTTGCGGAACTGACGGAAGAAGCGGAATTTTCCCTTGTGGGTGGCGAACGGCAATTCAAGACAAGGGGAAGGGAACTGGAAATTACTCTGAACTTTAACCCCGCAGAAAACGATGACTTTTCATTCAATGTATATCAATCGCCCGATAACCGGGAATGTACCCGTATCCATTACAACGGAGAACGCCGGGAGTTAAGTCTGGAAAAGGCGGCGTCCACTCTTGCCGTTGAACCGGCGAAAGACGCTCAGCGGGGAAAGCTCTCCGGAGATTGCCGCTCTCTGCGGGTTTTTCTGGATCATTCCATCATCGAAATATTCGCAGGGGATCAAGCAGCCATCAGCGGCCGGGTCTACCCGGTACTGGAAGCATCACAGGGCTTGAGTATTTCCGGCCGTATCAGAGGCGCACGGGTCCGAATTATATCTACGGGTAATTCTATTGTAGAATAGATTCCGGGAACAGGGTACACTTGCCGTTATGCCAACTATAAAAGATGTAGCTAAAAGAGCGGGCGTTTCCGTAGCGACGGTTTCACGGGTTTTTAATAACCGTGGGTATCTCAGCGATGAGATAAAACAAAAAGTTGCCCGCGCCATGGAGGAACTCAATTACCATCCCAACGATTTGGCCCGGTCGCTGCATAGTCAAAAGTCGAATCTCATCGGCCTCATTGTCCCGACGGTAAAGAATCCCTATTTTGGGGAACTTACCCATTACATCGAAAGTTACGCCTATGAAAAAGGATATAAGATTTTAATATGCAATTCCCTGCGGAACGAAAAAAAAGAACACGAATATATCATCATGTTAAAACGGAGTCAGGTTGACGGTATTATTATGGGGAGTCATGTTATCGACACCAATGACTACCACGACCTAGAGCTTCCCATCATCAGCCTGGACCGGCAGTTGGGGCCGAGTATCCCTTATATTTGCAGCGATAACTATCAGGGCGGGGTCATGGCGGCGGAACATCTTTTTAACAGCGGCTGCCGGAATCTGATTCACTTTTGCGACGGCCTCGACGTACCGCTGCTTGCCAATCAGCGTACTGCGGCTTTTATTGATACCTGCGAAAAGTTACACGTGCCGTATCAGCGTTTTGAATTCTCCGATAGTCAGATAATAGATTTTTACGAAGAACCTTTTATCCGTGATGTTCTTGAAAAGAACCCCGCCTGTGACGGGGTGTTCGCGTCAAACGATATAAGCGCTGCGACCGTAATCGGCGTCGCGCAGGCTATGGGGAAAAAGGTGCCGAAGGATATCAGGGTTATCGGCTTTGACGGTATTTTCCTGTCTGGTGTCGTGCGGCCAAAACTCACTACCATCAAACAGCCTATTGACGCCATCGCCAGCTATGCCGTGGAATATCTCCTGCGGATGATGGGCGGCGAGGCGGTACCTACGCAGACTATCCTTCCGGTTGCGCTCGTGGAGGGGGAGTCAGGGTGACTAGGAGCCTGTGGGACTTTGGTGAATTTTTGCATATTCATGCAAAAATTCCGATTAACGAGGCTCCTTTGAGAGTTTGCAAATTTATACGATTTTTGGGCAAAGCCCCACAAACTCCTGACCCTCGCACGGGATCGTCACGAACTGACCATGGCCCTTGTTTCTCCCACAATGCCTGTATAGACTTTTTCCACGCCCCAATACAGCTTTGGTCTGTCTCAAGAAAACGCCGAAAAGTCCCTCGCCCTTGTTCCGCCTTGTTTCCGGGGGAGGAATGGGTATTGCAGGAACCGAATATTTGGGTGGCAAAGGTAGGCCGCTTTCGCGGCCAATTAAGAGAGTTTACCGGAGGAATACCGAAACGGAGCGGCTGACGGGTTACACCCTGGCCCTCTGCAATCTGCGGCGCAAACCTTTCCGCACCGTATGTCTCATCTTTCTGGTTTCCCTATTATCCTTCATCGGCACCCTGGTGGGTATCCTCTGGATATTAGCGATCCTGGTACTGGCGGTGGTATTCTCCGTCATCATCGCCGAGCGGCGGCGGGAGTTCGGCATATTCCGCGCCCTGGGCGCCTCCCGGTTCCGCCTGGTGAGCCTTATCGTATCCGAATCCGCCTTGATCAGTTTTTGGGGAGCCCTTACCGGCATCTTTCTTTCAGGACTTCTTATCCTCCCCTTCAGGGTCTACATCAGCCGGATTATCAACATGCCTTTTGTCCAGCCGTCACTGGTAGTGTTGCTGTGCATCGCCGCCGCGAGTTTTCTGGTGTCCTTTTTCGCCGGCCCCCTGGCGTCC
>JAISQR010000132.1 GCA_031274035.1 Treponema sp.
GAAAAATTGTATACTGCAAAAATTAACAGACAGGAGTATTGGAAGGCTCAAGCCTCCAACCCCTGACACACCTTATATGCTTGCCTGAAAAACGGCAAGTTCAGCATAAGCAGTACACCTATCAGGGAAGCATCTTCGTAAATGTAGAAATGCTTTTTATCCCGGTATTGTAGTTCCTTCCCGGATATAAGGCTATCGGGAGCGTTTCCCTCTGCGCATACGATTATCCCGGTATGATTGCTTTCAGCTTTAGAGGAAGCGGCGGGATCTACCGCTACCACAATACGCCGTATCCGGCCCGGTTCGGGCATTTTGTCAACGCAATCACGCTCTAGTATCTCCCGCTTGAATAAGGCGTTGGGGTTATCGTCCATAATCTGAGCGTTTAGCTCTTGTTCGCCAATCCGTGTCCCTTCGTACTTTGAAATAATCGCACTGAAAAACACCGGGGACAAGTTGGCTTTGTTTTCATAGGTTGTACCGACCGTTACCGCTACGGCAGGTTTTCCGTCAGCGGTTTTCTTTTGTTCAAGTTCACGGCAAAACCGGACAGGCTTTGGGGTAGAGGTTACAACTGCCAGCGGATTCTTGCCTAAACGCAACCCCAAAATCAGATTGTCAAAGGTTTCTTCCGGGTACTGCCATTTATGAATCTCATCCATCCAGACAAGGTCGGATTGCATCCCTCTGGATTTCTCCGGCTCGGTGCCGTAAAAGATAGAGGTAATACTTCCATTAGGCCAGATGATTTTTTTGACAGACGGCCTGTATTCCGGCCTAAACCACGGCGGGCAACAGTTCATAAGCCCTGATTCGCCGTTTATCATAATATCCCGGACTTCCTCGGTGGTCGCCCCGCATAAAGAAGTATACCGGTAGCCCTCATGCTCTATCTTATACCTGAAGGTCTCCGCCGCCGTCCGGGTCTTTCCGTTGCCCCTTCCGCACCGTAAATACCAGATATAACACCCGTCTTTTCCCCACTGCTCCGGGGGGAGCTGCTTGTCCCGCGCAAAGAACCGCCAGTTATAAAAGAGTTTTACCCTGTCGCTTTCGGATAGTTTTTCAAGAGCGGCTTTCCGCTTGTTAATTGGCAGGGAACGGAACCACTCAGCCGTTAGCCGCTTGTTCATTGTCAGGTAGAAGAGCCTTTAATTTTTCATCAACCCGGGCTATATCTTCCCCGATTACGCTGCTGTTTATCAAAATATTTTCCGGTGAATCCCGCCAGCCTAATTGTTTGAGTTTAAAAATACTGAAGGTTACATTGATATTACCCTTTATGGCATTTTCCTCAACAAACGATTCCTGGGTATCGTTCATGCGTGAGACGCATTCTCTGAAATACTCCCCCAATGGGTATTTATTCTTGGTATCCCCGTTCTCATGTTCATCTTTCGCCCATTCGTAAATGCGCTGTTTGGATATATGATTCATCCGGCAGAATTTCGGCATGGTGGGGTATTCTTCCGTATTGATATACTCAACGAGCTTTTTGAGATAGGCAAGTTTTTCTTCATAAAAATACTTTATGGGCCGGCCGACCTTAAAATCCCCTATTTTTTTCACCGTTGTCATACGTCTTTCCTTTTTTTACAGTCCGAAAATTACTTTTTACCCTTCCCGGTAAGCCGCGCGATGAATTCCGCCGCCTGTAAATCGCCGTCCAAAGCCCTGCCAATAAATGCCTGACAGATACCTTCAAGGTTGGTTACGGTAGAGCCGTCCTCAAGCTGGCATTCTTTTAACGCAAGCTGTTTTTCCATACAGGCGGCTAAAGCCGAGGTTTCGTCAAACATAATCACTCCTGTAAAAGGCAGGGCGTTAAGAACGCCCCGCCCAGCCGGTTAAGAATCGGATACCGTGGTTTCCCCGGCCTCGCGGCTTGCTCTGATGGCCGCCCGGCGTTCCGAGCCGGACGCGCCTCTTCTAACCCGCGCCGATGTCCGTACATTCCGCATTCTGGAAAACATATAATCCCCCTATATCTTAAAATCACCAGCCTTGATGAAAAAATCCTCTACCAGTGTCAGCCCGTGATCTTTCAGCCACTTATCCCGCTCCCTCCGGTTGTCAAAAACAACCGAAAAATAAAATCCCAGGTCAAGTTCATCCTTAAAATCCCTCGCCCGTTGTGTATGAATATCATCCACCTCTTTATCCGTTACCAGTTCCAGTTCCTTTAAGGCTTCCGGCCCCTTAAACGGCTTATGTAATTGTCTTACCATATTGAGTACATCTCCTTTGGCAGCGCATATTTTCCAAACTGGGTAATCCGCTGCTTAAAATGTTTGTTTAATACCGCATATTTCCGCAGCCCTTCCGCCCCTGCCATGGGGAATATTTTTCGTATCCGCTTATAGGTTTCCGGGCAGTTTTCTTTGATAAGGTTGATATTCCATGCCCTGGGGGATTCAAAGGATATGCCCCATAATTTGTATTCTATGGGTAACAGGCAGTCATTTCTTTCAAGAATATCCTGTATGTCCTTTATCTGAAAACTTGCTATGGGATAAAACTTGTTCCCGTAACTGGCCCCATGTTTCATTAAATGCGAATATCTGCGGATTCCGTCCGTATAGCGTAATCCCAGATGAAACACCGCATCCCCGCCCAGGGTATCCGCTATAAGCTTGTCAAACGCTTCCTTGGTAAATTTATCCAGCTCGTAACGGCCTATATTGTTTCTAAACCGTTCTCTGGCCCGTATAGGAGGCTGATATAAGGCATTGTCAATGCGTTCCGCCCACAAGGTGGAAGGGAATTGATAAATATGTTCATCAAACTTCTTTTCAAAATAATCCATGTAGTTTTTGACCATAGGTAAATCTTTTATGAAATAATGATAGATCAAAAAGGGGTTTATCCCATGCTCTTTTAATTTGAGATATGAGGCTACCGCATCCGCCCCAGTGGAGAAATGTAATACATTCGTTTTATTCTTGAGAGAATCCACCTTGCTTAAAAAATCTTTCTCCAGCTGTTCATTCATAATATAATTATACCACAATTAAAATTGATGATGAATGCCTTTTTTATAAAATAAGAATAGGTGGTATAATAAATAGCTTTTATTGGGGCGTCCGGGCTTGCGTCTTATTGAAAAGGGCAATGAAGAAGCAAGGGTACAGATTTTATCCCGGTTCTTAACGGCTATCCTACCATACTGTTCATTTTGAGAAACGATCAAGGCTGTTTTTTTGGGGGGGGACGGTTACACAACTTACACCAGTTACACATACACTTTTAGGGGCAGGAGGGGTGTAAGTTCCCGGATTATCCGCGCCATGACCGCCGCCCTCGCGTCCGGAGAAGTGATAGAACTCAGGGGTCTGGGAACGCTGGAAGTCCGTGAACGCTGGGAGTGCGTGAGGCGCAACCTGAACACTGGAGAGGCCGTGATCGTACCGCCCCACCGCCATGCGGTTTTTCGTCCCGGCTCCCGGCTGAAGACAACATTTGTCAACATCTTAAACAAGGTAAATATGGACTAATCCTTCACGCACAGATTCGATGTTCCGTCAGTATTGGCTTTTTTGAATACAATTCCGGTTTCTGACGGGACACTTGCCGGCAGATTGAATAGTTTCAATGTCCTTCCCGATAATGTAATAGCAAATTGCAAAGCCGCGCCCAATCTAGTTTGATGTGTTATAGTTTTGTTATGTTCTTCCGTGAGCATATTGAAAGTAGTATAAACCCTGGTTCTGGCGACAAGAGTTCTGACGCTGTTCATATAAGCATAGACAGTAAAATAAGTATCCCACCACATGGTATAGCCCGATGTCCCGCTTGATCCCGTATTTTCAAATTCTATTTTATTTATATTTTGTCCACCGTATGTTCCGGTTGTATCGAATACGCCATATTCCCTGACGGTATTAAATATATTTTCCGCTGTTTCGTTAACTGCGAAATTTCTTGTAATACCCTGGGAGTGGAATGAGAAACCGAAAGCGGTCCCGCTTCAAGACTGTCAGCGGTAATATGGCCGCTGATCGTCGCCAGCGAGGCTCTAAGAAGGCCGGTATGATCCAGACAGAAGCCGGGTAAATGCGAACCCAAATCTGTCAGGCTGTCACCTTCTCTTACAAACCGTTCGCCGCCATAAATAGCGTTCATTATCTGTATCATCCCAATTCCCCCTCAGCACGCAGTCTTTTTTTGCTTACCCACTCTATACCATAAGGATGTATAACCAATACGTCAATATGCCCGCTTATCCGATTGTTCAGGAGTACGCATTTTTCATACATGGCCGATGCCTTTATGGCAAATACCGCATAGTCAATCGTGTCCTGCAAAGAAAAGTTTCGCAGGTTCATTGCGACAAGTTTGCTGAACGGTATCATATAGTCGTTGGCGGCGTGTTGCATAATGCCGGTTTCGCCCCTGCCAAGGCCGGTAACCTCATGGGTCATTGTATTTACGAAATATATTCTTGGTATCGGCATTCCGTAATCTTTGTCCGGCGGATCATAACCGCAAACATGAAAACCGGCTTTTATTTCACTGTCTGCGGTTTCAATGTGTTTGAGTAATGCTTCCGCTGCCTC
>JAISQR010000151.1 GCA_031274035.1 Treponema sp.
GAGGATGTCAGCGATGAAGTCAAGGCGGAACTGAAAAAGCGGGCGTCGTCGTATAACCCCGTGGCGCTCAAAATAGCCATGGACAATATGCGGAACCGTCTCTTGCGGATAACCCGCGAAAAGACTAAAGTGTTAAACACCTCCGGTCAGGAGGTTTCGGCTGGATTTTAGTTCCTGGTTTTACCCGCCTTTTCGGCTAGAAAAATTATTAGGCAATGCGCCCCCTTTACAGAAAAGGCATTAATAGATACAGTATCGGCATGAAGAAAATCTCCCTTACCGGCATTAAGCCGACCGGATCGCTCCATATTGGCAACTATTTTGGTGCAATAAAACCCGCGCTGGAACTGACCAAAGACTACGACGCCCGCTATTTTATCGCCGACTACCATGCGCTCAACACCATAAAGGACCCCAAAGAGCTTGCCGCCAACATCCGCGGGGTGGCCGCAGGCTGGCTTGCCGCGGGGCTTGATCCCGGCAAGGTGATCTTTTACCGGCAAAGTTCCATTCCCGAAACCTTTGAGCTGACGACCCAGCTTATGGCCTTTACCAGTAAGGGCCTTATGAACAGAGCCCATGCCTACAAAGCCGCTGTTCAGGAAAATACCGAAAAGAACGAAGACCCTGACGCGGGTATCAATATGGGCCTCTTCACCTATCCTGTGTTGATGGCCGCGGATATCATCCTTTTCGATTCCGATGTGGTTCCTGTCGGCAGGGACCAGGTCCAGCATATAGAGATGGCCCAGGATATAGCCCAAGCGGTTAATTTTAACTACAAATGTGAGGTATTCAAGGCGCCCCAGGCATTAGTACAGGAAGATGTTGCGGTAGTACCGGGACTCGACGGACGAAAGATGAGCAAAAGCTACGGGAATACCATCCCGCTCTTTTGCGATGAAAAGACGCTCCGCAAGCTCATCATGCGTATTGTTACCAATTCACAGTCGGTGGAGGAGCCCAAGGATCCTGATACTTCGCAGATATACCTGCTCTATCAGCTTTTTGCAAACGAAGAAGAACGGCGCTCCTTGGCAAACCGTTACCGTGAGGGCGGTATGGGCTGGGGTGAGGCCAAGGAAGAACTGTTCAGCGTAGTCAACCGCGAGCTTAGCCCGCTCCGGGAGCGCTTTAACGAGATAATAGCTAATCCAGCGGAACTGGACGCGATTCTCCGCCGCGGCGCGGAAAAAGCCCGCCCTATTGCCGCGGCCACGGTAAGACGATTCAGAAAGGCGGCCGGAATAGAATGAACATAATTGAGCGTCCCCGCCGTTGCTTCCTCGTGTTTTCTCTTATAGACTATTACTATGTTTAAGAAATATTCGTTTGTTATTTTACCGGTCATTGCCAGCCTGTTAAGCGCGCTGTTATTTGTCAGTTCCCTTGACGGCAAAATTTTTGACAGCTTCCTGAATGTCATACCAAGCCTGACTGAAAATAAATCGGTATTGCTTGTCAATGTTGATGATCAATCCATTGACTATGCGGGGATTTTTCCCTGGACGCGGGACCTCTATGCGGACGCGCTGATCTTTATGCGTGAAATGGGAGCGGAAACGGCGGTGTTCGACTTGAGCTTTCTGGATAATAGTACACCCCGCGTCGATCCAGCCTATATAAACAATCAATTGCCCCGCTATTTGGATGAAGGTTTTGCGGAAATCAATGAAAATATAGACGCAACTATTGACGATATTGCCGAGAAGGGTATTGACGCTTCAAAAGCCGAAACGTACAAGGCGGATTTACATCGCGAGAACAATAGGATACAAAACCAGCTTGATGTTAATATCGCCTATGTAACACGCGATGTAGACGCATACCTTGCCGATACCTTTAAATTCTTTGGCGATTCTTACCTCACGCTGACTATGGTTACCAAAGAAGATATTTCCGGCGCAAAGAAAACTTACGGCATGGACGCTGATATTCTGGCCTGGCTCCAGGAGAATATCGCTATAAAGGAAATTTCAGTTAAAAATGATACCAAGACGCCCGAACAGATAGGAATATGGCCGGCTATCCATAAACTTTTGGTAAAGGCCGCGGGCGCGGGTTTTGTAAACGCACCGGTCGATCCTGACGGATACCGCAGGCGCGTGTATCTTCTTTTAAAGCATGAAGGCTTGTACTACAGCCACCTTATTCTTTCGGCCTTGCGGAAAAGGCTCGGTAATCCTGATATTGAGATAAGCAATTCCGCGATTATCCTAAAAAACGCCAGTGTAGAAGGCCGCATACGGGATATTAGAATTCCCCGTGCGCAGGACGGTTCTGTCCTGATCAAGTGGCCCAAAAAAGTCTTTAGAGACTACAATACTATGTCAATCCTCAATTTTATTATGTATCCCAGACTGGAAAGGGTGCTGGCGGAAAATTTAAGCCTCATGTCGGGTAATAATTTTTTCAGCAACTATTGGGATGAAGAGTATACGCCCTTGGAACATTATCAGAATGCCGAATACATCAAGGAGATTCTGTACGACGGCGAGGATAATGAGGATGGTGTTACTTTCGAGACCTATCTTGAATACAGGCAATACTATCTGGATGCTGTGGACAAGTTTCTAAACGGCGGCTATGAAGAGCGGATACTTGCCGGTTTTCCCGGCGATGCCGAAGCGGAAGTATTTATAAGCGGGCTTTTCGGCACTACAAGGAAACAGTTCAATGAACTTATGTCCATACGGGCGGAGACCGTTGTTCGTACCAAGGGCAGCCTCTGTATCATTGGGGTGGACGCTACCTCCATGACGGATGTGGGCATTACCGCATTCCAGGAACGTTTTCCTAATGTCGGCATCTACGCGGCAGCCGGCAATATGATCCTTTCCGGCGAATTTCTGGACGACGCCCCCTGGTATGTTTCATTCATTGCGGCCATCATCCTTTCTATAATATTGGCCTTTATCATAAAAAAGCTGGATATAGGAAAATCCATTTTTGCCGGCCTGTCAGCCATGCTCATTACCGTCGGTTTGTTCCTTATGTATTTTACACTTACCATGCACTATGTGGGCCTTGTGGTTCCTTTTGCGTCGGTTACCCTTACCTTTTTAAGCCTAACCGCCCTTAATTTCTTAACAACTCTGCGGGAAAAATCGTTCCTCCGTTCAGCCTTTTCCCGTTACCTTGCGCCGGATGTTATTAAGCAGATAATAGCGGATCCTTCCCGGCTTGAACTTGGCGGTGAAAATAGGGAAATGACCGCCATTTTTACCGATATTCAGAGTTTTTCTTCTATTTCGGAATTGCTTACCGCACCGGAACTGGTCGAACTTCTCAACCTCTACCTTACAGAGATGAGCAATATTGTGCTTGAGAACAGGGGGACGGTGGACAAATATGAAGGAGACGCCATTATTGCCTTTTTCGGCGCTCCGACCCACATGGAGGAACACGCCAGTCTGGCCTGCCGTACCGCTATCCAAATGAAAAAGACTGAGTTTGCTCTAAAGGAAAAGATTATGACGCCCGGGGGCAATTTTTTTGAACCCTTGGATAGGCTTATCAAGGCGGGGAAGATACGGAACGAAAGCCCGCTCTATACCCGCATCGGTGTTAATACCGGCGATATGGTTGTAGGAAACATGGGAACCCCCAATAAAATGGACTATACGATTATGGGTAATGCGGTCAACCTTGCCGCGCGCCTTGAAGGGGTCAACAAACAGTACAATACAGGCGGTATTCTAATAAGCGAATACACCCGCAACAAGATAGGCAATGAATTTATTGTCCGGCCTCTGGATCGGGTACGGGTTGTAGGTATCAATACCCCGGTCAGGCTCTATGAACTTCTGGAGATAAGCGCAAATGCCGATACGGAAATGTATGATATGCTTAAAGTATGGGAACAGGCCCTCCGCCTCTACGAGGAGGAGAAAGACTTCTCCGGCGCCGGACGGCTGTTCCAGTCTCTGTTTGCCCAGAATCAGAATGACCAGGTAGCCAAATTATACCTTTCCCGCTGCAATGAGTATATTAGGAATCCGCCCTCCGCCGGATGGGACGCGGTAAACAATCTGACACAGAAGTAGGTTCACAGGAGGGGCTTTCCCAAAACTTCAGTTTTGGGAAAGCCCCATGGGTTTGATATTTTGGGTTATAGCGCGTTTGCAGATAAACCGCGATATTTGAGATATTTTTATGCGGAAACATAAAGTAAATGCAATATCGCCGTTGTTAGAACGAAATATTCCGTGGATACATCAAATATATTGGCGGTTTTACCGTTGAATCGGTCGTAAGTATTTGCCCAGACTTTTTTACGATGATATTTTGTAAAAAATTAACATAAAATTTGGCTTTTATATACATTATAGCACATCAAATCTTACAATAATATCAAAAATACTATATACAATGTCGTGATAAGCTCATTCAGACCTCAAATTCTTCTTAAATTTTATATATTTACGTGATAATAAGCAAAAATTCACATTGAGAGTTTGTATATTATGATTATTAGGTTATGTATCACGATTAAAGAGGAGTATAGACCCGCCTAAAATATTTTATTCTATTAGTGGTAAGGAGTTTCTATGAAGTTAAAGTATCGTTTAAGCATCATCGTTATCGCGATTCTGGTAACGGTAGTAGCGGCCATATCCACTATCCTGCTTAACCGTTCCTCCACGATGCAGATGGCCGTTGCGCGGGAAAGTCAGGAGCGGCTTGCCGCGGAACAGGCGCGGGTTATTCAGATACGCTACGATGGTTATTTGCGGGTTGCCCGTACCATGGCAAACATGATGGCCGATTTTGACGCCGCCGATGTAGGCAGGCAGCGTAACCGCTTTGAACAGCTTATGCAATCGGTTTTAATAGCGGAAGAACGGCTTGTCGGTATATTCGCGGTGTTTAAGCCCGATACCATCGATCCGGGTATGGACGCCGAGTTTGCCGGAATACCCGGCAACACAGAAACCGGCCAGTGGGCCAACTGGTATACCAAACGGAGCGGGGGAATGGAACACATGGTCTATAACGACGTAGCGGGGATGATGGCCGTCATAAACGGGCCTAACGCACGAAAGGAGATGATAAACGATCCGGTGGCCCAGACCGTGGACGGGAAAAACATCTATGTGATCAGGATAACCGTACCGGTAATTCAGAGCCGGACAAACGAGGTGGTAGGCCGGGTAGGGGTCAATGTGAATACCAGCTACTTACAGCCCGTGGTTGACAATATTTTAAGCAACCCGGCTCTGCCCGACATAACCGCTATGACCATATATACCGACGACGGTACCATAATCGCCAGTTATGACCCCAGCCATGTCGGTAAGTTCCTCAAAGACGCTCAAACCGGGCTGTTCAACGCGGAGATCAATCAGGCCCAGGAAGCGGTAGTCAAGGGGGAAAAGAGAAGATTTTCGGAACATGCCCAGGCCATCCAAAAAGACCTGGAAGTGATCCTCTACCCCTTTACCATTGGCGAAACCGGGGCGACATGGTCTATGATGATGAGTACCGAAAGGGATGTAATCCTCGCGGACGTTCACGCCATGACCGTCTTTACCGTCATCCTCGCGGTAATAGCGGTTATTGTTGTGGCGGTGATCATCTTCTTTGTTTCCGCAAGCATTACCAAGCCTATCGTCAACGTGGCCCAAACCCTCAAGGACATATCCGAAGGGGAGGGGGACCTTACGAAAACGGTTGACGTTAATTCCAAAGACGAGATCGGCGATATGGCCCGGTATTTTAACGCAACTTTAGAAAAAATCAAAAACCTCGTAATTACCATTAAAAACCAGGCAGCCACTCTCTTTGACATAGGAAACGAGCTTGTTAGTAACATGACACAGACGGCCGCAGCGGTTAACGAAATTACCGCCAATATCCAGAGTATCAAGAGCCGGGTCATAAACCAATCGACATCGGTAAGCGAAACCAACGCAACCATGGAACAGATGACCATAAACATTGACAAACTCAACAACCAGGTAGACCGTCAAAGCTCCAGCGTCTCCCAGTCCTCTTCGGCCATTGAGGAGATGCTTGCCAATATTCAATCCGTTACCCATACCCTGATCAAGAACACCGACAACGTCAGAGAACTGATAGATGCCTCCGAGGTGGGGCGCACGGGCTTGCAGGAAGTGGCCGCGGACATTCAGGAGATCGCCCGTGAATCCGAGGGGCTCCTGGAGATCAACGCGGTGATGGAAAACATATCCAGCCAGACGAACCTTTTGTCCATGAACGCCGCCATTGAAGCGGCCCACGCCGGCGAGGCGGGGAAGGGCTTCGCGGTAGTGGCCGACGAGATACGAAAATTGGCGGAGAATTCCGGGGAGCAGTCCAAGACCATTTCCGCGGTGCTCAAGAAGATTAAGGATTCCATCGACAAGATAACCGCGTCCACCGACAGCGTACTCAACAAGTTTGAGGCCATAGACAGCGGGGTGCGGGTTGTTTCGGAGCAGGAGGAGAACATCCGTAACGCCATGGAGGAACAGAGCGTAGGGAGCAAGCAGATTCTGGAGGCAATCGGCCAGTTGAACGAGGTAACCCAGATGGTCAAGGGCGGCTCTGAGGAGATGCTTGAGGGGAGTAAGCAGGTTATTCAAGAGAGCAAAAAACTGGAGATGGTAACACAGGAGATAACGAACGGGATGAACGAGATGACCACCGGAGCCGGCGAGATAAATGTGGCGGTAAACCAGGTCAATACGATCAGCGGGGAGAACAAGGAAAACATAAACGTGCTGGTCAGGGAGGTATCAAAATTCAAGGTGGAATAGCGGCGGCGCATATTGAACATTCGTTCATCATTGAAAAAACGTGTTAACCCGGCAGCAAGTTAACACGGTACAACTTTGCTATTATCAAGACAGGGCCCCTTACGCTGTTTTCTTCAATGTGGTTAAAAGTAAAACCGCTGAGGCAGCAATTTGACATTGCAAAAAACGTACAATAATGAGGCGTGGGGCCTGTTTTATGCGTGGTTTTTATAAAAGCCGGTTGTATGACGGTCAAAATATACTATTTTCTTAATAAACTGCAAAAATGTAATTTTACATGGAGATATTTTATAAATGATACTAAAATGAATATTCTGAATTAAGATTTTATGTATTTTCCTTGACTTTTTATCCGGGTATCTTTATAATTATTCAAATATATTTAATATATTTATAGAATGGTTAGGAGGAATTTGAAATGAAAAAGAGTGTACTGATCGCGGTATGCCTTATTTTGGCAGTATCCCAGGCTTTCGCGGCAGGCGGCGGACAGCAGGGGGCGTCTTCGGGAGCAAGGGCAAAGACGGCGCTTAATTTTTGGACCTGGCGGACTGAGGATGTGGACGCCTATGAAAAACTTTTTGCGAGTTTTGAGAGGCAGAATCCCGATATCGATGTCGTACAGACCGCCCACCGGAATACCGAATATAATACGATTCTTGCCGCGGCCCTAAACGGCGGCTCAGGCCCCGATGTGTTTCTCGCTCGGTCCTACGGCGGTTTTGAAGCCTTTGCTCAATCGGGCTATATGGCCGCTCTGGACGGCCTGCTTCCCGAATTGAAGAACTTTGCCGATGCTAACCGCAAGGGTTGTACTTCTATAGCGGACGGAAAAATATACGGGGTTCCTCTGGCCAGTCAGACCTGTGTTATCTATTACAATTCGGCCATCTACAGTAAGCTCAACCTTTCTATCCCCAAGACTTGGGATGAATTCAAGGCTAACTGCGAGGCCGTCAAGAAAGCAGGGCTTACTCCTATCGGCCACGGCGGCAAAGACGCGTGGATACTTGAGATTATGCTGGGGAATTTGGCCCCTAATTTCTACGGCGCCAATAATTTCTACGACCGGGTTATCAAGGGCGAGACTAATTTCCAGGATCCGGCGTTTGTGGGCGCCGTTGAAAAACTTAACGAGTTAAAGCCCTACATGCCGGACATGATGGTAGGTATAAGCTACGATGACGCGCGCGCGCTTTTTATCAACGAACAAGCCGCCCATTTCATCGGCGGTTCCTATGATGCCACCTATTTTATTTCCGAGAATCCTTCGCTCCAATTTGATATTTTCCTGCCTCCGGTCGCAAAGGCCGGTGATACCAGTTATGTATCGGTTTATTCCGACGGCAGCTTCGCAATGAACTCTGCTTCCGTTCATAAAGACGCGGCGCTCAAACTGCTTAAATTCTTAGCGGGCCCGGAAACAGGTAATATGTTTGTCAAAGATCTAAAAATGGTTGCCTCTGTTCCCGGTATTGATACTTCTTCGGAGCCTTTTATCACCAAGGTGCTTTCCTTCCAGAAGAATGCAACCCCATATATTTTCCTTGTCGGCTTCCGCTATGACCAGCCGACCGGTTCGGCTCTGGTACAGTCGGCTTTGCAGGGTATGTTCGGCGGGCAGTTAAGCCCCGCCGAGGTCTGCAAGCAAGTTCAGGACGGTGTAGCAACCTGGTACAAGCCTTTCCAGAAGTAGGGCCGTATTTTGCCTGCCGCGGTATGTTGATTGCGGCAGGACGAATTCTATACTTAACGGCGGCTCATTCTTTTGCGGTTAAAAGTTTTCCATAAAAAGAGGCTTTTCTATCGAACAATGGTTCGCGCTAACCGGGTTTGGGGAATGGCCCCATAAGTATTATTTCTAAAATTTCAAGCGGGAGCTAATATGAAGAACGCAGATGTTAAGCGGGGCTTATGGATTTTATTCTTTGTATTTCCCGCGTTTTCAGTTGTATTTGTTTTTATTATTCTTCCGCTGTTTATTTCTCTGTTTAATAGTTTTTTTAGCTGGAAGCAATTAATCCGTTCCAGCTTTACCGGTCTTGATAATTTTAAAACGCTCTTTTTTTCTTACCCCTATAATGAACGTTTCTTCAACGCCTTGCGGAATAATGTCAAGTGGTTTCTCTCTACAATGATAGTACAGAATTCTATTGGTATGCTTTTTGGCTATATGATGAGCCGGAAAATTCCGGGACAAGGTTTTTTCAAGCGGATCTTTTTTATCCCTGTGCTTTTTTCTATTGTAGCGGTAAGTTTTCTCTGGGGCTTGTATCTAAGGCCGAATGGTCTGGTGAATGAATTTTTAAAACTTGTCCATCTTGATTCCCTGGTTCACGCATGGCTTGGAGAAGAAAAACTTGCGACCTTTTCGATAATCGCGGTAAATATCTGGCGTTGGGCCGGATTCCCCTCCCTTGTATTCCTTGCCGCGGTGGACGCAATACCGGTTGACTGCATTGAAGCAGCCTACCTTGACGGTACGGCGGAATGGAAAATGTTCTGGCGTATTGTATTTCCCCTCATCATTCCTTCGGTGTTGGTGATCATGGTGCTGACCATAATCGGCAGCCTCAATGTATTTGAACAGATATTTACTATGACCGGCCCGGAGGGGGGGCCTAACTACTCAACCGATACCATAGGAACAATGTTCTACCGTACCGCATTCGGCGGCGTTGATTCAGGCAATCCTGCCATAGGTATAGGCAGCGCCATTGGTGTTGTGATCTACCTGCTTACCTTTGGGGCGTCGATCATTTCCATCGTTGTTACCCGCTCCAGGGAAGTGGAGTTATAGAAAATATAGAGATAATAGGGGCGATTTATGATAATTGATTTCCGCTATCAAGAAGGCAAATGGATTCATAATATATTTCTTGCCTTCGTGCATGTCTTGATGGCGGTCTATGTCATCCTT
Organism: Treponema sp.; assembly: GCA_031274035.1. GTDB lineage: Bacteria > Spirochaetota > Spirochaetia > Treponematales > Breznakiellaceae > JAISNI01. The sequence continues at coordinate 9,682 of JAISQR010000151.1, forward strand.
ATCTTTTATCCTCTTTTCAATATGGTTATTTCTTCCATCAAGACAACACGGGAGATTTTCCAAAGCCCGTTTGGGTTTCCAGAAGAAATAAAAATCGAGAATTACAAAATTGTCTGGGTGGATAGGGGATTCGGCATATATTTTGGAAACAGCCTCTTTGTTACCGTTTTCGCTATGTTCTTTGTAATCCTCTTTGGGTCAATGGCCTCTTACGGCGTATCCCGCTATAAATACAAGCTGCGTACCGGCGTTTATATGTTTTTTTTAAGCGGTATTATGCTGCCCCTCAAGGTTGCAATCATCCCTCTTTTCCTTATTGTAAAAAATCTCGGCCTTATGGATAAACACATTTCTATCATCCTGATCTTTATTGCAATGGGCCTTCCGTCAACTGTTTTTATACTTTCAGGTTTTATGAAGACTATCCCTATGGACCTTGAATACGCGGGCCGCATAGACGGCTGTAACGACTGGATGCTCTACCGCCGTATCGTTATGCCTATTACCCAATCGGCCGTTGCCCTTGTTACCATTTACAACGCGGTTCCAATATGGAACGATTTTTTCTTTCCCCTTGTCTTTATACAGAGCAACCGTCTTAAAACCCTGCCCGTCGGCCTTTCGACATTTTTCGGTCAGTTTAGTACAAACTGGAGCCTGCTTTTTACCGGCCTCTCTATTGCTATACTGCCCATGCTGGTACTCTACATTTTTATGTCCAAGTATTTTATCCGCGGTATGACGGCGGGGGCAATTAAATGAACGATCAATTTGAAAGCTATGCTACCGAACGGCGTAATAACGCCTCGGCGGATATTGATTCCAAAACAGCCCTTGAAATTGCCGGCATTATCAATAACGAAGATAAAAAAGTACCGCTTGCCGTAGAGAAAATACTTCCGCAGATTGCGGCGCTGGTTGAGGATATAGCCGCGGCGTTTAGGCGCGGGGGTAGACTTATCTACATAGGAGCGGGAACTTCCGGCAGGCTCGGTGTGCTGGACGCTTCCGAATGTCCGCCCACATACGGAGTGCCGCCTGAAATGGTACAGGGCCTTATCGCGGGAGGCGGCGAAGCCCTGACCAAGTCAATTGAATCTGCCGAGGATCGCGCTGAAGAGGGCGTTGCCGATTTACAGAAAATAAATTTCAGCGGAAACGATATCCTTGTAGGCATTACCGCTTCCGGTTCGGCGCCCTATGTACTGGCCGCCCTGGAATACGCCCGGAAGCTCGGCGCTGTTACCGGCGCCGTTAGCTGCAATAGGGAATCCAAAACCTTTGCCTTGGTAAAGCATCCGCTTTTTGCCGACGTAGGCCCCGAAGTTGTTACCGGTTCTACCCGTATGAAGTCCGGTACTGCCCAGAAACTCATCCTCAATATGCTTACTACTTCAAGCATGATACTTATAGGTAAAGTCTACAAGAATCTGATGGTGGATATGAGGCCGGTAAACAACAAACTTGTTCTTCGTTCCATACGTTTGATACGGCAGATATGCGGCTGTACAGAGGAAGAGGCGGAAAAGAATTTCGCTTTATCAGGGAATAATCCTAAGATCGCCATCGTTATGACCCTTCTTGATGTACCGCGCGGGCGCGCGGAAGAACTGCTCAAGCAGGCGGACGGACATATCAGCAGGCTGGATACGCCGGAATTTAGGGGAAAATGATCCCTTATGGTTTGCAGAAACGAAGTTTCCTACGGCAGCCGGTTCCGCAAATCATGGGGAAACGGCAGGGGAGCGGTCTATATTTACCAATCAATGGGCATGCTTTCGGAGTTTGGCCGGATTTGTCTGGGGTGTCATGACTAGGAGCCTGTGGGAGTTTGCAGAGTATAAATTTGCAATAAATTGCAAATTTATACGATTTTTGGGCAAAGCGCCACAAACTCCTAGGGCATCCTAAAAACGGAAAAAATTAACGGATGATATTATCAGAATCATACCCGATAGTGTGTTATCTGGTTATTTATATATTTGGCTTCAAACAGAATATGCGAATAAACTGATGCAAGCAACGGCGTATGGCTCTGTAGTACCGCATATCGAGATAACACATATCAAAGAAATTCCCGTACCATTGCTGAAAAACAAATCCGTGCAAGACGAAAGCAACAGGATCGCCCTTGAATCGAATAAAATGCGTTATGAAGCCTATAAAGCCGAACAGCAAGCGATGAAGATACTCAATGATGAGGTTATATAGTTGTACAGCTTCCTGAATTTACATAAAACCCTGTCGTAAACGCATCCACCAAATAATGCGGGGCGTTGCGGGGGTCTCCTCCCATATACGCTTACTTAGAATTTTATAACCACGGACCTCACGGAAAACACGGACTTTTGCTTCGATATTCAGAATTTATACCTGAATTCTTCATCTGCCGCTTCCTTTTTTTGCGCGTATTTTTACACGGCGGGTAACCAGGCGCTCAAGGGCCGGGATAAACCAGAGGGTTAAGACGGTGGAGGAGAGGATGCCCATGGGGATTAGCCCTAAGATGACGGCGGTATTGTTGACAGGATGAATAGCGGCTGTAAGGGCTTTTCAAGGATTGCCGCCAGGAGCATATACACCAGGAGTTTGTTGCGCTTCGCGCATAAAATAGTATAAATATTCATAAATATGAATATTTATACCTTACAAACTCCGAATACTCGAAGAGTACAGCATGCCCATTGATCGGGATTTTTTGCACGAAGGTGTGCCAAAGGCGCGCCGGGCAAAAAATCCGCAAGTGCAATCGGATACGAAGTGTCCGCGGCTGCTAACTATCCGGCGGGGACGGCTGTAACACGATTTTTTTCTTGTTCCATTCCGGCAGCATCACTTCCGGCCCGTGGAGAATCGCGCGGATAAGAGCCGGAGCGCAAACCTCCAGCACCCGATCCAGAACAGGTATCTCGGCGGCGCTAAAATCAGAGAGCACCCAGCCGGCTATGTCCGAATGATTGGGTCTTCCTATGCCTATACGCAAACGCCAAAAGTCAGCCGTGCCGAAATTGAGCCTCATGGAACGGAGGCCGTTATGTCCGCCAAGGCCGCCGGAAAACTTGAACGCGGCGGTACCCAGCGGTAGTTCAAGCTCATCATGCACAAGGACGATGTTTTCCGGCTCAATCTTGAAGAAAGAAGCGGCTGCAATGACGGAATCGCCGGAGAGGTTCATAAAGGTTTCGGGCATAAGGAAATGCACTCTGCCTGTTTGGACAGCCCGCTCCGCCGGATCGTCCAGGGAAGATGTATATGCAGCCAGGGCTTCCCGTTCCAAAGCCGCATAACAGCCTTTGTATTTCCGCTGCCAGTTAAGAAAAGAAAAAAAAGACAGCCGCTCGGCCAGAATCCGGCCCGCATTATGCCGGTTATGGGCATACTGTCCTCCATGGTTTCCCAAAAATACAACTAAATCTATCATAATGTGTCCTGTTTTCTTACAAATCAATGCCCCTGCCTTTTGAATGTAAGCCCAATAAATAAATCTTTTTGTAACTACTCAAGTATATACAATATTTCATATATTCTCCTATAAAAAGTCAACCAGCGAACAAGCAATTTGTCAAGACGAACTGGAAATGTCCCAGCGGTTTTACTTTTAAGAAATTCAACCGCTAAAGGCGCGAAAAGACACGAAAAAGCAAAGTACGCTACTTCCAAGTACCGTGAAAATACCCAAATTTGAAGAATTTTAACCGCTAAGTACACATCGAACCGCGAACCTTCGGTTCGATGGTTCGCGAAC
>JAISQR010000171.1 GCA_031274035.1 Treponema sp.
AGGTTACTTCCAGTTTTACAACAATTAACTCGTATGCTTTCGCAGATTGCAGGGCCTTTTCCTCAGTAGACCTGTCTGCGGCCGACTCTCTGAGACTTATTGGCGGATCCGCCTTCAGATTAAGCGGATCCCTTGTCAATCTTACGCTGGGCGCAGCAACGCCTCCTGTGCTTGTAAGTACTACCGCTTTGATGCTTACCGCAAATCCAACTGATCCAAATGCCCTTGTTATTTATGTACCACAAGGCAGTGTTGAAAACTATAAAGCGGCGAACAACTGGGCATACTTTGCGGACAAGATCAGGGCAATTGCTCATTAACCTGGGCTTAAGTGTAAAAATTCCGGGTAAGGGGATAAGATGCCTATGCTTTTGCCCGGGTTTTGCGGACGTTGTTCCGTGCATATATTTTTTTCCCGGAGGTTTCTTATGAAAATAAAGAAACATCGAATCGGATTTGCAGCGCTTTTTGTGCTGGCAATGGCAATGTTAGTGGCTGTAATGGGGTGCGACTTGGAGGGTCCCGTTACAGCGGAAAACGGGTTTACCACAGCCGAGGCCCGGCAAACGGGAAGCATCACGGCTATTCCTACCGATCTGGTAGGCACTGTCTGGAGAGGTGAAACAGGTAGATTCAATGAAGTAACCGTTATTTTCGGTTATCAGGTCGAGAGGGATTTTGATGATACCACCGCTTGGGATCAGGTCGATGGTGACTGGATAGAAGGATCGGTAGCATGGATATTTAGGTTGCCAAAGAGCAACCCTCCAGAGGAGGATCCAAATGATTATCCGTATCTCTATGATTACGAGGGTGAAGAATATCCTTCCGGCGCTGGAAATGTGTACAACAGTTCAGGCAGTCCTTATGTTCCGGGTACCTTTACGATCATCGACGACGGTGATACGCTTAGTTTCGATAATTTCTACAACGGTTCCCACGGCCCTGATCCTGTTGAGTTTGATTACTTAACGACCTTAACGCCACCGCCACCAACTGAGTAGAGTAGTCTAACCCTTTTCCGTGAATTCCGGGCATGGCCTTAACCCCATGCCCGGAATTCTTTGTAATGCTGTTTTTTGGAGATGCCTATGAAAAACTATGGTTTGTGGCCTTGTGTTGCGGCGCTCATCCTTTCGGTTCTGTTTCTTATCACCGGCTGCCCTACAGAGGGAGATACTTCACCTGGAGAGAGCAATAAGACCACCGACCCTCCCCAGAACGAAACGCCCCCGGAACCGGACGGCCCCTTGGTGGGAACCACGTGGACCTGGACCACCATGACCCTGGAATTTACCACCAATACTAGCGCGATCCTGGGGCCGGATACCCTCTCCTACACCTACGACGAAACCAACAGAACCGGCGTTCTTGACGCGGCGGGGGACTTTACCGTAAGCGAGGACCAAACAGCCCTGACCTTTCCTGACTACAAGGGGTATGGCCGGGCGGTGGCCTTTAAGGGGGATGTGCAGACAGACCCCGTATTGGTAGATACCAAATGGCGTTTGGGGCTGGCGCTGCTCAATTTCACTTCCCGCAAGCAGGTAACCCTGGGGGATGCCTCCTATACCTACACCTACGATAAGTCGATTCAAAAGGGAAATATCAAGACCCTGGGGGATTTTAGCATCACCGGGACCGCCCCGGCTCAGACCCTCACCTTTAGCAACTTCAAGGGCTATGAATTTCAGGCGGGCTTCGCTGAAGACCAGGGCCAGCCGGCTCCTACCCTGAATGACACCCTGATGGGTACCGAATGGTTCTGGGGCAGCGAATGGGGCGCAACGGTCATCATGTTTACCTCCCCAACCGTGGTGAACGGCGGCCAGCGGGCGTATACCTATGAGCCTGCCACCCGAAAAGGCACGGTGATAGAAGTGGGACCCTTTACCATCAGCAAAGACGGACAGCACATGTCCTTTGCACAATGGAGAACCTATCCCCACGGAGCTGAATTTTTACGGCGGGATACCTATTGAACAAGCTGGCCGCATTAACCGGTATCGCCCCGTTACTCGTCCTGCTCATGGCAGCCCTGGCAGGATGCCCGGCGGAGGATTCCCCGGTCCGGCCGGATCCGCCTTCCCTGCCCCCGGTGGAGGAACCGGCGGGCTATCTGGTGGGGAGTATCTGGCAGTGGACTGCCTGGGAACTGGAATTCAAGACCAATACCCAGGTGGTCCTGGGGCCGGATACCCTCTCGTATACCTACGATGAAACCGCCAGAACCGGTACCCTTGAGGGTGTGGGGGATTTTACCCTCAGCGAAGACGAAACAAGCATCATCTTCACCAACTACAAGGGGTACGGTACTTCGGTTGTTTTCAGGACCCAGCTTGTCCTAGACTCCGCCCTGGTGGGCACGGTCTGGGGTTGGGGGCACGCGCGGCTCGGGTTCACCACCACCCGGCAGGTCCTGGTGGGTGCTGTTGCCCAGTCCTACCACTACAACACCGCAACCCAAACCGGTACCGTCAAGACCCTGGGGGACTTTACCTTAAGCGAGGGCGTCCTCACCTTTACCGATTATAAGGGATACGGCTTTCCCGCCTCCTTTAGGGAACAGCGCGAAGATACCGCGCCTACCCTGGAGGACACCCTGGTCGGTACCGAATGGACCTGGGGTAGCGAATGGGGCGCTTCCTGGATTGTGTTTATCTCGGAGACCCATTCACGGAACGGAACCTATCTGGATTGGTATGTCTACGATCCCCTGAGCAGACAGGGGGAGATAGAATACATGGGCAAGTTTACCATCAGCCGCGACGGTACCACCCTGTTTATTCCCCAGTATGGGACCTATCCTCACAGCGCTACCTTTACGCGGGTTGAATAGCGGCCCCGCTGCCGCCCTGTGAACCTCCCGCGGGGTGGGATTTTACCGGGATTGACGAGGAGGCGGATTTTTACCGGTTTATTACGGGTGTATATCCGTAATCATATTTGAGAAGGAGTTTTTTATGAAGAAGCGTATTGCGTTATTTGGCATGGCAGCGTTACTAACCCTGTCCATGGTATTGTTTCTCGCCTGTCCAACCGACGACCCGAAGGAGGAAGAACTGCCCCTGGCATCCCTTAAGGATTCCGTCTGGGCCGGAGAAACACCCCGGGAGCATGACTGGGTAACCCTGACGTTCAAGGATCTCACCAGTCCTATTGCCGGTTCGGAGGCGATTGGCAGGCGGGTCATTGCGTCATTTGCAATTGACAACAGCACTAACAATTGGGGTTATACCTACAATGCTATCGCAAAGACCGGCGCCATTACTTCCACCGGCTGGAATCCCGCCCCCGAAGGTTTTTCGGTGAGCCAGGATAATAAAACCATGATCATCAAAAATTACGGCGGTCATGAAGCCGACCGTAGTTATAAGCGGCTTCGGGATACGGACTTGGCGGTAGATTCGGAACCCTATACCGCCGGAACATCCACCACAAAAGAGGGGCTGCTCTATTCCGTATGGGGAGGCTCAACACCCCAGGCTAACAACACCGGATGGCTAACTATTACCTTCAACGCGGATGATAAAGTAATTGCCGCCTTCTCTGGTGATAACACTACTAACCAATGGGCATGTACCGACTATGATGCTGCCGAAAGAACAGGTACGTTAACCGGCGCCGGCTCCTGGCTTGACGGTGGGGCCTTCATTATCAGCGAGGATGGCAAGACTTTAACCTTTACCAGTTTTATGGGTACTCCCCGGGATTTCAAGCGTTACCGGTAAAAACAGGTACGTGATGGGGGATGAGCTTATTAGGTATCACTCCGCGCCTTTGGCGCGGAGCATATCTAGCGGGGCATATTTAGAGGAAGGGAAAAGGTTCGGATTTTTCGAGAGGTCCGATTACCGGATACGTTCTAATCTATGCGTTTATCCCGCACAAATGGGGAAAAACCGAGGCAGTTCCAAAATGTCAGATTTTGGAACTGCCTCAACTAACAAGGGATTTTGGAGAAAAATGCATGAAAAAAAGAAGCATTGAATTCGCCCTTTTGACGGCGATCCAGGTCTTATTCGCGGCCCTTGCCCTGGCCTTTCTCGCGGGCTGCCCTACAGAAACGGACGATAATAAAGAACCTTTAGCTCCCGTACCGCCGGTTTTAGGTGACGGCAGGGCGGAGGCGGCTGTCGGTTCCGGTACCGGAGCGATCCTGTTCTTTCGTTCCGACACGGCGGGGACCTGGTATTATCTGGTATTGGATGATGGGGCCGCCGAACCAGACGCCGGGGCGCTCAAGGCTTCCGCAAACCAGGGCGCAGCCGCGGCGGGGCTTAACACGGTTACGGTTACCGGTCTTAGCAAGGGCGCTTTTTATAAAGCCTATATCGCGGTAGAAACTGCCGGCGCCCTGTTTTCGGAAATTCTGGTTATACGGTTTAGCCCGGTGGATTTTGTTATTACCGGTTCTGCGTGGTATTTGGGCCGGGACAAACTGGTCTTTCAGGCTAACGGTAAGGTTCTTACCCACGGCAAGGAGTACGACTATACCTACGATCCCGCGGATAGGACGGGCAGTATAGGCGGGGACCTATCGGACATCGATCATCGTGCTGAAGGTATCGCCCCGGGGGACGTCATCAACCCCCTGGGGCCTTATATGGTCGCGGAAGACGCCATGAGCCTCATCTTTTCCAACTACCGGAATTCGGATTTTGCAATCACCTTTTCCAGAACCCCAGACTCCGCTGGGGCGGATAATCTCCTGGTAGGGACGGCCTGGAGTTGGGGGGCAGGGACGGGGACGGGCCTTACCCTGGAATTCCTCCCCAACGAAAGGGTTTTACAGTACAGTTTCTACGGGTATTATCCGCATCCCCACATCTATCCGTATACGTACGACAGGGCTGCAAAAAAGGGAAATATCCAAATGGCCCTGCGGGTATGCGGTTATTCGGGGGCCCTCACCCCGCTGGGGCCTTTTGAGATCCTGAGTAGGGATAACATAACCCGGGTGTATTTCGCAAATTACAAAAGTTACGGGCATGACGGGGATTACCACAAGAGGCCGGAGGGCTAAACCGCCTTGAGGGGTTTTATGTGGACCAGGGCGTGAATCTTTGTTCATTTTAGACAGTATGACCAGGATATGACTTTTTATCGGGTCTAGTAACACAAGGAGTTTTGTATGATAAAGAAACAATTTTTGCTTTTACTCACCCTGATTTCTTTTCTGTTTCTCCCGCTATCCTGCGATTGGGCGGATGGGGGTGTGGAAATTATCGACGAAACAAGCGGCGAAGATCTGCTTGTGGACATGGTATTCGCGGGCGAAGATTCGGCGCATAACTGGATAACCGTAGCGTTTAGGCCGGAGAGCAGCGCCGCCTGCTTTTTTGCACACGAAACCACCGGTGATATCTATGCTCATGCCAACTACACCTACAACTACGATAAAAGTACCGGCGGCAGCATTATAGGCACAGCGGATACAGAGGCCGGCGGCAGTGATTTTACGCCGGGAACTTTTACGCTGCAGGAAAACAACAGTAAACTTGTCTTTGACGATACGGGGCTTACCCTCTTCCGGGTCCGCGATTCAAACGCCGTAGATCTTCCGGTTCCATTTACCGTATCACCGCTACCGGTATCCGGCAGTCTTGACGGAACGGTATGGGCCGCGACCGGTTTTAGGACAAAGGACTGGACAACCCTCAGCATTATATCATCTGATGGTACGCCACATGCAGGAACAATTACCGTATCCCATAGTTTTGACACATCAAGTCTTAACCGGGCTTATACCGATTATGATCCCGCAACAGGCGTGGGAACCCTGGAGTACATTGGGGCGTTCAAGATAGAAAGCGATACCTTTACCTTCTTAAATTTCTACGGCCACGGCGGTGCGGTGCCGTTTAAAAGGATGCGCTGATGGGTGCTATTCGTGCTGTCCGTGTGCTTAGTGGTTTGTTTCTTTTGCGGTTATTCGTTGTTTCCTGCAGCACCGATTCTGATTCCGGTATAGTATTCAGCACCCCCGAAGTTTACCGCGCCATGATAACGGTAATTCCACAGGGCGAAGCGGAAACCGTAACCGGCGCAGGCGGCGAGGGTGTCTTTATTGCGGGACGCACCGTAACGATTCCCGCCTATACCATCGCCGTGTACGAAACTTCCTGGGAATTATGGCGGGAAGTCTGCGGCTGGGCGGCGTCTCACGGGTACAAAATCGCAAACATGGGGCAGCCGGCAGAGGCGGGGCAGGGTACAAGTCCTGTTACAGCCATAACCTGGCGGGACGCTATTGTCTGGTGCAACGCCTACAGCGAAATGGCGGGCCTTAGCCCCGTGTATTACGCCGCAGACAGGGTATTGCGGGAATCGGTCAACAATACTTCGTCAAAGGCCTCGGACATCACGACCGCCGCTGATACCGCCGACATGGAGCTTGGCAATAAGGGCTACAGGCTGCCGCTGGAAGCGGAGTGGGAATTCGCTGCCCGGAACGATGCCGGCCTTGGTCTTTTTGCCATGTCAGGCGATATTGCCGAATGGGGCTGGGACTGGATACACGAGAGCGGAATCACGGCGCAAACGCCGCTTACAGGAGACGGCCCGGGAAATTTTGCCCACCGGGTTATTCGCGGCGGCGGCTGGACCGCTGATTTGGACAGCGCCTATATTACAAACCGCAATTATTTCAGGCCCTTTAGCAGTTCCCCAAAAATCGGGTTTAGAGCAGCGAGGTCTTTATGAAAAAAATATTGTTTCTTGCCACGGCAATCTTTATAATCCTATCGGCGCTCCTTTTTACGGGCTGCCCTCAGCAAACCGATCCCAGGGGCGGCGGCCCCATCGTACCAGAAAAAGAGGAACCAGAGGATGACTATGACCCCGGTATTCTTACCGGCCTTTCGGGAACAAAATGGCTTTGGGGCGCCTCGCTTCTGGAATTTGATGAGGACAGCGCGGTCTTCCGCCGGAATCCTGATTATCCGCCTTATTCTTACACGGTTGACATGGGAAATAAAACCGGCGTTATTACCATCCTGGGTAATTTTACCCTAAGCGAAGATTTCAAAACCCTGGAGATCATCAATTACCGGAACAATACCCCAAACGACAGAAACAAAACATACAACGCGGTTTTCAGGATTCAAAATCCCGAAGGGGAAATCACAATTCCTGACACTGTTGTCGGTACCGAATGGAATGTGGGCTATGACAGCGGTGGCAGCGGGGAAAGGTTTCTACCGTGCCAGTGGATAATTTTTTTTACAAAAACAGAATCGGTAAATCAATCGGGCAGCGGCGTCTTTGTTGACGCTTATACCTACGATAGTGAAACCAAAACGGGATGGATATATTTTATCAATGATTTTGAGCTACTTGAAAACGGCGCAAAACTATATATTCCAAGTTACAAGCAATACGGTCATGATATGACCAGCGCCAGGGTATATTAGGCTTGAGGAGGGAGATATACCGGTGAACTAAGCGGAGGCAAGGCAGATTGAGTCTGCCAGGGATAACTTATAGGAGGTTTTGTAATGAGCGGCTTGGTGAATAACCTATTCAGATATACAGTGGTCAACAATTATATTAGACGCATAAATGTTTGCAAGAACTTCATCGGCATATTTTTGCCCTATCTTGTAGATGCGGTCGTAACGGTCATCGCCGAAACCGTTAAAAATGAGCGAGACCTTAGCCATTCCCGCTGGTATTTCCTGCGGAATATCAATCACAAGTCGGCGGTTGTCCGGAATTTCAACTGTTTGTTGTATGGTTACCATAGGACAAATAGAGCACAAATGAGGAGAGGTAACAAGGTATGAAAATTGGATGCGGGACGATAATGATGTCCTCTTGGCGCCGGGCGTATCTAAAAGAGGAGAAGATGTTCGGATTTTTCGATAGGGTCTTTATGAAAAACACGGTTTGTACTGCCTTACTCTTCGTTTTACCCCTCTTGCTTGCCGCCTGTTCCGGACAAATCGATCCCAGAAGCGGTGATCCCTTTGACGGAGAGGGCAGCGCTGCCCTTACGGGAACCCTATGGGAATGGGACGGCAATTGGGGTTACAGGACTTTAACCTTTGAAAGCGCAAAAGAGGTAGTTTACAGCGACGGTTACTACGACCCGCCTGAAAAAACCCACGTTAGGTATATTTTTCAAGAAACAGGCGAAGGCCTCCTGGATATTTACGGGCCGTTTTCAAAAAACGGGGATCGCCTTATATTTACCGACTGGAAAAAATACGGCCACGGCGCGGAATATATCCTGATAAAAGAAGAAAAACCATGAAAGTAATAGCATCAATTTTTGCAGCGTTAATGCTGTTTTTCGCCCCTGCCCTTTATGCCCAGGAAGAAGCGGTGGAAGAAGCAATAGATGATACCGTCCTAATCATGGAAGGAGAGGGTCTTACGCTGGAAGAAGACCGGGCTTTAAGCCCCGCGCTTCCGCAGGTGGACGAGTACGGCGGAAGGCGCAATGTGGTAACGGAGGAGGACATACAGGAACAGGGATCGCTGGATTTACTTGACGCCCTGCGGAATGTACCGGGCGTAATGTTCAGCAAGCGTAATTCCGTTGGGACCAATACGGGTACAAGCCTGTATGTGCGCGGACGGGGCTATACCCACCCCTCATTAGACACAACCGTTTCATTTGACGGCGTACCTCGTTTCGGCCTTATATACGGCCAAACCATGGCGGATAGCATTTCTGTTTTTACCGTCGGTAGCATTGAAGTATTCAAGTCGCCTACGCCGTCATCCTTCGGCGCGGGCTATGCGGTGGTAAACGTGGTCCCCAAATATCAGCGTAAACAGGGCTGGTCCGCGGAAGGCGGATTTTCCGGCGGCAGTTTTTATACATTCGGGGAAAACACCGCCTTTGGTTTTAAAAAAGGGCCCTTCGATATTTACGGAGGACAAAGTTTTGTATCCACCGAAGGGCACGTTGTACATTCGGGGGCATACCAGCAGAGTTACTACCTTAATACAGGGTACTGGATAAACGCTTACTGGGACCTTAGGGCGATCTTTAATGTTACCGATTCCGAAACGCTGCAGGCGCCCGCCATAGGGCAGAGCAGGGACGATATACTTTCAACCTACAAGACCGATACCTTTTTTATAACCCTAACCCTTAATAACGAATATGATAACGCAAAGGGCCTCTTAAAACTGTATTACCATTATACCGATTTTAACTGGCTTGACGACAACCCTCAGGTAGAGGGTGATTATTCAACGCAGCTTCTGCGGGGCAGCGGATTTAGGGGGCGGGAAACATTTTCGATTTTGAAAGGTAGCATTACTGTGGGGACGGACCTTGATATAAATCTGATCGCGAACGAGGATCACAACACAGCGCGTCCCTCGGTAATTACCCATTTCCCCTTATCAACATTGTTCTCTCCCTATGCCGCCGCAAGTTATACCTTCCGTCCCGGAGCGGATTTTTATATTATTCCCCAGGGCGCTTTTCGCGGCTTTGTACATTCGGTGTGGGATAACGCGGTTTCGCCGCAGGCGGGAATTACCGCGGGCTGGCGTTATCTGGAAATTGCCGGGTTCTATTCACACGGCGTAATATATCCGGCGCCCGGAACAATACAGTCTCTTATAAACGCCGGCGGTATTGACGGCGCGGATTTGAGCAAAGCCAGACCGGAAACCGTCCATCATCTTGAAGGTAATTTTTCTTTTACCTGGGAAACCTTTGCTCTTAATCTTGCGTATTATTCTGATGATGGAAAAAACCGCATTGTTTCCTCGGGGACAGACGTACCCGGTAATGTTACATCTGCGGCCTATTTTAAAATTGAGGGCTTTGAAGCCGGCGGCAGGCTTAAAATTGGCCGGAAAGGCTTTTTTCCGGGAGGGCTTGAAATATCAGGATCCGGTTCATGGATCACCAGAATCCGGGCCCGGGGTGAAACAGGGCCGGAGGTAGATTCAATGCCCTATACGCCGTTTTTCAGCGCTACAGCCGCCTTTACGTGGGAGGCAGCGGGCGGTTTCCGCCTTTCAGGGGATTATCAATGTTTGCATACAATTTACGGCGGGGGCCTGCAAAATAATGCTTCTTTTACGCCCATTTCCGAATCCCGCAGGCTCCCCGACATCCACCTGGTAAATCTGCGCCTGTCATACTCCTTTGCCCACGAACCCTGGCGGCTTTCATCGGCTGAAATGTATGTACAGGCAAATAACGTCCTTGACAGAAAGTACGAATACTACCAGGGCTACCAAATGCCTGGCTTCACTTTTACGCTGGGCGGGAGCTTTGCTTTCAGTGGAAGGTAGTACCTTGAAAAGTCTAAAACTACCTATGGATGAAGAGGAGGAACCACTGACCATATCGTGCTGACTTTGCCGAGGCTCAGGTCGGTGTGAACCGTATACCGACCAAGCAACATTTTTTCACCGTTGGATAGCGGATCAAAACGAATATCTGTCTCATTAAAACGCAGTTTTAGGGATTCACGTAAAAGGTCGTACATTCCTAATCTTGAGACAGATAACGACCATGATGTAAGGTTGCTAAGGACCCACGCAGGAATAACATGCCCTGCATTTTATTCTCATTGCTGCGCAGGTCCTTAGATTGATGTTACGGGAATGACTTTCAGCTTTGCTCTCTGCCTCAATGCTCTGAACATTGGGGCGCAGAATAAGCAAACTTGACCGGGATTTTTGAAGCAGTTCGATTTCACGGCGATCAGGAATCGGCTGCATGGAAGGGAGGGCCGCTTACCGCTGGTCAAGCGGAAATCCAATGCTGCTGTTATCGAAGCGGACACTGTCCGTGTTTCTGGTATAAATTGCTCTGGCATCACAGACGGCCGTTTCTTGTATAATTCTCGGCTCTTGGTATTCACTTTGCTCAAGGCAGCAATGCACAGATTACCCCCATCATCGTTGAAGAAGTCCTCCCCAAGGGCCAAAAGCCACCGTTTCTCCCCTTCATACTCGTAGCCCTGTTTCTGTACATGGATGCGTCCCGGACCGTCGCACAGATCATGGAGCAATTTGAAGACCTCGAACCTGCCGCAAGACGCGCTACCTTTGATATGATGCTCCGGGAAATCGTGGCGGCAAACCCCGAAGTTTTAGAGGCCTGGACGATATGGGAGCCTAATGCCCTGGACGGGTTGGACGCGCTCTAGGTGGATACCCTGGAGACCAATAGTACCGGCCGGTATATTGAACCTTATATACGCATCGAACCGGGAAAATCCTATACCATGCAGATTATCCCGGACCCTGCGGTTCAGCTTGAGCCTTTTGATCTTACGATGAAGGCCCATTGGATACAAAGCAAAATTTCCCAGTGTACCGTAGGGTTTTCAGTCGAGCAATCTGTGGGAAACAGCTTGGAAGCCTATAGCACCTACTTGAAACAGCATGGTCAACGGGTATGAAGGATCTTCAGATCCTGGGCTGCACGGGGAACCCGCATTTTTCCATGTCCCG
>JAISQR010000358.1 GCA_031274035.1 Treponema sp.
AAAATAAAAAAAATAAAAAAGATTGACAGAATTAACTAAATATAGTCAAATAAGGGTAGTAAAAAATACAGTGTTATTCAGGAGAAACATGATGAAAAAAATTCCTTCAATAATTATCCTTTTCGCAACAGTAACTATGTTTATCGCTTGTGCTAATACGCCAGCCGCGCCGCAATTTTCGACATTTGCAAATTACCCCAGTGCAAATCATACATTAGTCTTTTTTACCACATTTGACGGGCAGGGCGTGGAATACATGAATGCTTGTATAATAACTAATCCAAGCGACTTGGAAAGCGCCGCAACATTAAATTATGATAACAACAATGCAGATTCAGTTCTTGAAACATGGCAAAATCAGTATAATGCCGTTACTATTGCGAGTAATCTGAGTGTTTTGCGGGCTGATGTGGCCATGTTTGATCTGCCAAAGAATATTCAGAATGTTGGGATTCTTCTTGTTGGCGGATCCGCCGGAAAATACCATACCGTACAATACTTTGTTCTGGAAATAGACCCGGAAACAGACAGGCAAGGGTTTGCCTTTACGTTAAATGCCAATTCAACTGAACAAGATATTGACAGACTTAGCGCTGAAGAACTGGAAACAAGATATTCTGCTTTACGTTATAAAAGATATGGTTGGCAAAAATTTAAAGACCAAAAACCGCAGGTCGGATTCATTGTTATGTAAAGGAGCCTTTTATGACAGGAGCCTTTTATGAAAAATGCACTGTCTTTTCTCATGCCTTCTGTCCTATTGATGGCGCTGATTTCCTGTGCTTCTGTTCCGGTTGACAGGGGAACATACAACCCTAACAATGCCGCTGAGAATGATTTGGTCACCCTGTACATAGATGGATGTATTGATGTGGCAGAAATGGACAATGAACCTGTCTCCTGGTGGATTCAAAACGGAAATAATTATCAAGAACAGATGGTAAGGATACCGAAAGGCGTTCATTCTTTTTTGGCCCGTTATCATGACGGAACCCGGTTTACTCTTACGTCTTTAACTGTCACAGGACAATTTACCACAGGGAATTCCTATTTACTCAAAGGGGTTATTACCGGGCCAATAGTAGTCATGCAGATAGTTCAATATAACGACGGCATAATAGGGGATGATGTAACACTGGATTTAAACAAGTTAGCGGGAAACGATCCCGGCGCTTTATCCACTTATATAAGATATGTTCTGAATCCCACAATGGATGGTACTGATAATTCCGTTAAATTGGAAAATGATGAATATCTATTGATTTATAAACCCGATCTGGTTTATACGCTGACAAACAAATTAACCGGAATTATTACAGAGGGCAGGCATGGTTTCAGTATAGATTTTTCCATGACCAGTGGAAAAACGTTTTTACTAGAAACCGACATTTCTCAAATGTCCAGCGAGCAGTTTCTGTCAAGTGACTATGAGCAAACCGCGCAGATAATTTTGGTTCCGATAGCATGCGACGGAGCATCCGTAACTTATCGATACGAAAAACCGGAATCCTTAAACGGAACGGAAGTTACCTTCAGCATAACGGAAATCGACTAAAAAATAATACATGCGGATACTGCATTGGCGAGGCAGGGAAGTTTTTGCCCGGCAAAGGCTGTAACAACGGCCGGTCTAAGGCGGGCCTCTATGCATTCCCCGGCAAAAAAGCGGCTGGTTCATAGGGCTATTCATCTTGTGTCTGGATGAAGGATGCCCGGATGTTCCTTGCCGCGCCGGAGAAGGGCGGTACCAGCAGGGTAAAACGGGTTCTATTGCCGTCAAACTGATAGAGGCTTGTCCAGTCTATGCGGGGTAAACCTCTTATGGCGGGGTTGGGAAAATCGCACTCAATCCGCAGAAAGGTGTCGTCGTAGGACCAGAGACCGTCCCCGTCCTGATATAAATCCACGCCGTTTTCCTTTGTCCGGATCGTAATAATGCAGACTCCGGTTTTCACAAAGATGATCTCGTAGTGATCGCTGTGGGCGTTGCCTTCCCGGTCCTGATAGCTGAACAGGGCCTCCCAGCGGCCCTGGGTAAAGGGATCGGCGGGCTGGGCCGGGGGAGCGGGCCGGGGCGGGGCTGTCGGGGCGGAGGGGGTGACAGGTTGGACCGGAGGTTGGGACGGGACGGCGCTTAGATAGGCGGTGTCAAAGAATTGGGAGTAAATGGCCGGGATCTGAGCATTGCCGCTTATCCGCTGCACATCGGCGCCGGTACGGTTGAATATTTCTTTTACTTCAAGACCGGGGGTTTTAAGGTGGTTGAGGAGTTGGCCGGTAAAGAGACCGTTTCGCCCCGCGCCGTCTTCCGCGGTTGCCCCGACGGAGGTGGCGTAGACAATAATGCTCCCCGGCGGCTGGCGTCCGGTTACCGTAAGGCCCCGGGACCCGCTGCGGGCCCAGCTAAAAGGGTTGTTCCGGCACGCGTCAAGGACTACCATGTTAAGCTCGTTCCCCGCATCCTGCATCTCGTCCAGCGCCGCCTGTACCGCCAGCGCCTTGCTCCTTAAAAAGGATTCGCTGTTGATCTCCGCATCTACGGGGATAAGGTAGTTTTCCCCCTGGGACTGCACCCCGTGGCCTGCGTAAAAGAAAAACCCGTAGGCATGGCTCTCCTGGCTCAAGCGCCGTTTAAGACGGACCACCCCTTCTTCCATCTGGGCCAAGGTTCCGTCGAGGACCAGATCAACCTGGAAACCCAGATTTTCCAGGGCGGCCTTTATATCGGCGGCATCGTTTGCCGGATTGTTCAGGCGGCCTATGGCGGTATAGGCGCTATTCCCGATAACCAGGGCGTGCCTTTGCTGGGCCCCCAGAGCCAAAAATGCTGAAACCAGCAATGCGGTGACTATCAAATGCTTTTTCATGGTTTTTTAACCTCCTGTTGTAACCTTACCGGATTCCGAAGTAATTCTTTATTTCTTTCTCTATCAGTTGATAGGAAATGACGAAAGGTTTTTCGTGGATGGTAATGGATACCCTGTCGGCGACATGGTAATTTCCCCTAATGCCGCTCACCCTGAAAAGCCCCGCGCTGGTATCGCCGGAAAAGACGCCGCCGTTTCTCTCTATTGCTGTTTGCACCATCGCCAGCGCGGCAGGTATGTTTGCGGGGGCGTTAAAGAAAAAGCTATAGGCGCCGCCCGCGCTTCTTGCCCCGGAGGGGAAGGGCGCCGCCGGTGAAAAAGGGGGTTGAATAACCGTGATGATAAACTCATCGGCGCTTACCCGATAGGAACCGCTCATATCGCCCAGGCTGTACAAACCCTCCCGATCGTTACCGCTGAACAATCCGCCCTGGGAGAGGATTTCGGTTCGTAAGGCATCAACAGCCTGGGAAACATCCTCGGGTTTTGGGTAGGAAAAGGTTTCCTCGACAAGGGAAGCCGGCAGTATGGTGTAATGAAACCAAGCCGTAGTGATTTGCTCCCCCGGAGCAGCCTCGTCGGGGGTATTAAGCTGAACCGTAAGGCCCCGTCTGCTTGCGGCGCGGCTTAAGGCGCCGCGCTCTGCCGGGACGGGGGACTGCATCTCTTCTTCGAGATTTTCAAAGGGCCTGTCGGAAAATACCGCATAGATCGTTTCCTCACCGTACGGCGCGCCAAGGACAAAGGATGTATTTTCGGGAATGGCGCGCCCGGTGTTTGCCTTAAGGGAATTATCGGTATCAATCCTGTTGGGGTAGATCAACTGTAATTGGTTGTCTGCCCCAATGTGGTAAACCTTAACGTAGCTATCCCGGGACGCATAGAGGTTTATGGTCATATTGTCCCCGTTAAAATAAGTACGGCTGTCCTCGTTGGGCCAGGCGTCCGCGAAAAACCCGGAGGGATCAGAGGGCCCCGGCAATGCCATGGGGGGATCAAACATGGCCTCGTGATCCTGCGCCTCGGCTTCTGTTTCGCGGTTTTCCGGCAGAATATTGAGATTGAGGGCTTCCAATTCTGCAATGGTTGTGGTGAATGAGGTTGAAGCCAGAACGGCGCCGTCATGTTCCGAAACCAGCGAAAGGGTTATGGCTAGGTCATTGCCTGTCCGGCGGTAACTTCCTTGAATGAGGGCGCTCTGTTCGCCCGCCGGGGGCTGGGCAGGCAGGCCGCGCCGGAGGGGCTGGACCCGGTAACGGGAACTGCTCCGGGCATATTGCAGGGTTTTGCCGTAGAGGTAACGGGAAAAGGCGCTTACCGAATGGGTTCCGTTGATAACCGGGGGGGTAATACTTACCGTGGCCGGCGCGCTGCGGTGGACGGCTAAATCATCGAGGGCTTGTTGTATCTGCACATCGATGTCCTGGGCTGATACCATGCCGCTTAACACGACAAAGGCTAAACAAAGGGCAATCTTTTTCATTTTTCTAAACTCCTTATATGTATGTCAAAAAACTCCGCGTCCTCCGGGACAGCCCCGCTGTACCAGGCCGTTTTACAGAACTCAGGGGCGAACAAGCCGAAACCCGTAGTTGCTGAACCGGAACGACGGTGTACTGCCGTACCGAAAGGCCGAGCGCAGGTACTGCGCGTAGTAGTACCAGCTGCCGCCGCGCAGGACCCGGCGCGAGCCGGAAGCGGGGCCGACGGGATCGGTCTGGGCGGCGTTGCTATAGGAACCGTACCAGTCCCAGCACCACTCATACACGTTCCCGCTCATGTCATAAAGCCCCAAACTGTTCGCCT
>JAISQR010000399.1 GCA_031274035.1 Treponema sp.
GTGGCTTTCTATGTTCATTTTTACAAAAGTTATCCCCATATTCTTTGCCGTCCGGTAAACCGCCTTGTAGTCCTTTTTCCCGAAGGGTGCCAGACCGCAACAACCGCCGCAGCGGTGGCATATAAACTCTCCCATGTTTCGCCTCACATTCATTAAAACGTTTCTACCAATATCCTTTTCATAATCCGTTTCATTGACGGCTTCCTTGTAGTTTTCGGTTCTGCCTTATGCTCCAGAAAGTAATCGCAGTTCAGAGATACGGCATAATAGGGAACCCCCGCAAGGCAATGTTTCCCATCACAATTCCCGCAATATTTACAAATCACGCCGTACATCTGCTCGGATACCGCAGTCATTTAATCAGATCCTTTTCCATCGCTCTATTAACAAGCTTTCGCCCTTAAAACGGGATATGGACTTCTACCGTTTTCAGTAATAGGTTTTTGTCCGTAAAGGGATCGGACAGCAGGGCGCAATACCATGCGTCCGCCCCGGCCCGGTACATGTCAACGATGTCCCCTTCCTTCTCAATGACTTGGGCGCATACTATTTCGTTGCCGGTTTCAAAATACGCCTCCGGTTCAAGATGACAGCCAAAAAAGGTATTCAGACTGTAAACCGCCTGTAAATACTTGAAATTAAGCATTTCGTTTACGCCTAGAACGGGATCTAGAGAAACCTTGTCCAGTGAAGCAAAATACCGGCATCCTTCTGTCTCATACCATTTCCGGTATTTTTCCAGTTTTACCCTTTCTCCTTCTAATTCTTTTTGGCTTAGCTCTGATATAGGCTTATCTATCCAGTGAATCATTCACTCCGCCTTACCCAAACACCGTCGTCAAATTTAAGATCAATGTGGGAATCGCTTATGTCCCTCCCGGTTATCAATAATTTCCCCTCTTCCGAATCCCGCTTCCGGTTAAGGGCAATAATAGCGTCAGCGGCTCCCACTAATCCCTGGCTGCCCATAATTTCGCTTGTCCAGTCTCCTCCCGAATCTCTGCTTTCCCGGGTATGGTGAACAAGGATAATCGCGACTTTCAAGGTATCCGCAATTTCCTTAATCTCCCGGATAATACGGGTTGTTTCGTAATAATCATTTCCGTCCTGTACGGTAGAAAACGCTCCAAAGGTGTCAATGATGACTACCCGGACGCCAAGTGCTTTTATATCATTTATTAATCCCCTGGTTCCTCGTGCGGTCTCGCTGAAATATAGTTCCTCGTTCCAGGATGATTTGAGTTTATTCAGCCGGTATTTGCAACGCCTTACGCTATCCTCAAGCGTATAATACAAAACCGGCATACGGCGGAAAATGGTATGTCCAAAAATCGGGAAGACCAGGGTAATACACTCAGCCAATAAGAGGAGCAGCCAGCTTTTGCCTATTTTCGGGGCGCCTATTAACAGTGTCATGCCTACGGGAAGCATTTTGTCAATGATAAACTCCGTATTTTCAAATTCGGATTCCAGGAGTTTTCTCGCCGTATAAATTTCAGAACGCCCCGTTTGTTCAGACAGCTTGTCAAGTTCTTCCCGCAGGGAGCCGATAATCACCTCCGAAGGGATGTTGGGGCTGATACTGTTAATGGCTTTCTTTATCCCGATCTTGCGCTGCGCTTCCCTGATTTCTTCCGCAAAATTCTGAACAAACAGGTAGTTCTGGTTATAGTCCGATGTGCTTTCAGTGTCTGGAATGATCCCGCTGGGGATTTGTACAAAACCCCTCTCTTTGAGCCGTTTCACCTCCCGGTGAAACGGCTCATTATGTTGGGAAAGGGTTATGTCCTGTATGTCGGCCCCGTTAAACAGACAGGACAAATAGCATTTTTCAAGGCTTGACAGGTTTATCAAAATAAAACAACTCCTCTTTCACGTAATTCAAGTAATTTTTGGCGTTTTTCCGGTTCAGTGCCGATAATGCCAAACTGTTTATAAAGGGCGGGTATATCTACCGTCTCTTTGGATTCCATGCCGAATATCTTTTCTTCAGGCGGCGAAGGCCCGCTTTTTTTGATGTACGGCTCCTGATAACGCTGAATACCGCCGTTAAGAACAAATTTGTCAGGGCTTCCGGGGATATACTGCCGCTTTATAGCTCCGGTTCTAACGCCGTCAACAAAGTTCTTTATGGCGATGTCTATCTCTTTTCGGGTTATATTGCTTTTTTCCCACCAGTAGTCAAAGTCGTTGGGGTTATGAATACAGGAAAAACAATTAAATACGTCAGGATAAGATTCCATTGTTTGATAAAATACTGCTTGTTTGTTTCGGATTCACAAACAGGTTCATTTTCATTGCCATTTTCATTTTCAGTAACATTATCATCATTATCAGTTTCCTTTGGTTTATCTTCGGTTTCTATAGGTTTTTTTAGGTTAGTTTCAGGTTTTTTTGGGTTATTGTTTTTAGGCCGTCCTCCTTTATTTCCGTTATTAACTTTTGCCTCCCATCTTTTTTTTGATTTATCCAAATAAGGAACATAAGCATTAAAGGCAAATTGAGCAACTTGTGATAACTCGCCCACATCCTCTCCTTGATCATGTCTTGCCATAGCATAAATGACTTCCATGGCAATATCATTTCCCAATGTTTTTAAATTCTCTAATGTTTTATAATAGAGTAAAAAACCTTCTTTTCTAGTCATTGTCCTGTCCCCCTCTCTCTTGCGTGCTGTTTTCTATGGCAATCCTCACAAAGTGTTATACCGTTGTTTATTTTCCATGTGCCAGGTTTAAAACCACCGCCTTGAGGCGGTCAGCTGTTAGCAGGGCTGTACGCAAGACAATACTTGAAGGGAAAATTGTCTTTGTTCCAACATGGAACAAATTACTCGCGTAAAAGAAGTGATACCGACTAAACGACCACCGCCTAAAGGCGGTGGTCGTTTAGACAGGCGGCGGTAAACTGTAAATTGGCAAAATGTGACGGCGTTACTTTGCATAGTGCACATGGGTACGTTATCAGCGAATTTCTTTCACCTGATATGAATGCCCGGACAGATGAATACGGCGGAAGCCTTGATAATAGAGTCCGCTTTGCCGTTGAAGTCATCGAAGGTATTCGTAAGGCATGCGGGCCGGACTTTATCATCGGGGCAAGGATCCCGGGCCATGAGTGGGTCTCCGATGGCTTAACCGATGACGAATGTGATGAAATCGCCAGGCGCTATGAGGCTGCCGGCTGTGATTACCTTGATATAAGCGGCGGCGCTACCGATGTGTTTACCAAGTTGATGGAAACGGAAAGATATGAACAAGGCGACCGGGTAAGTTTTGCGGCGAGAATCAAAAAGGCGGTATCCATACCGGTCGGCGCGGTCGGCGCGTTACGGGAACCGGAGTTTTGCGATAAGCTCATCAAAGAAGGAACCGTCGATTTTTTGTCCCTTGGCAGGACCTTAATCTGTGATCCCTACTGGCCTGAAAAAGCGGCCTCCGGGCGGGCAAATGAGATCAGGCCCTGTCTGTCCTACTTTGACGGCTGTACCAATCGCCTGTTTGATAGCTGCGCTATAAGCTGCGCCCTTAACCCTGTTGCCGGGCGTGAACTTGAAATTGGCAATTTGCAAAAAACCGATACGCCAAAAAACGTAGTAGTAATCGGGGGCGGGGCGGGCGGTATGCAGGCCGCGATTACGGCGGCCCGCATCGGACATACGGTTACGTTACTGGAAAAATCCGATAAACTCGGCGGGCAGTTTAACATCGCCTGCGTTCCCCCTTACAAAGAGAAAATTGCCGCTGCGCGGGACTGGTTCGCCGGTGAGCTTGCCCGTCAGGGCGTTACGGTAAAACTAAATTGGGATGCCGGCTTAAACGTAATCAAATCGCTAAAACCCGACGCGGTTATCGCGGCGACAGGCGCCGTCCCCGTTACTGAGATTCCCGTGCCGGGAGTAAACAATACGGTTCAGGGATGGGACCTTCTAAACGGCAAGGTGGCGGTTCCTGGAAATTCGCGCGTTACAATCATCGGAGGCGGCATTGTAGGGTGTGAAATTGCCGAGATGCTGTTGGAAAAAGGCAACAGTGTTTCAATCATCGAAATGCTCCCGGAAATCGCCAATGGGTTAGAGATGATACATAAGCTGGACTTATTGCAGGATTTTGCCGAAAAAAAGGTGAATGTCAAAACAAATTCCAGGGTAACAAAGATTTCACAGGATTCGGTTTCGTTCATATTATGAAGGAAAGGAAGAAAGCGTCAGCTCGGATATGGTCGTCCTGGCTGTCGGGCAAAAGCCTTACGGCCTTGAACTTATCAAGGAAATAAAAAAGGCCGGTTATAAAGTAACTGTCCTGGGAGACGCCAAAAAGCCCCGTAAGTTTATTGACGCTACGCGCGAGGGATTCTACGCCGGATTGGACATCTAAGGACCGTTTTTCTTTGAAACGACACGGAACTGCTGTATTGAAAAAGCTGTCTCGTGTCGGGTTTTAATGACAAGTTTTAGAAGGTTTTCGCCGGTCATGAGGAAATCCCCGAGTGTCCGGCGGATACAACAGGGTATTTTGAGGACAAAACGCGCCGTTCTGTCGACAGAACAGGCCATCCGGTCGACAGAACAGGTCATCCGGTCGACAAAATAAAGCGTTTTTAGGACAGAGTAGGCGTTTCCGCGGAAACGCCCGCTCCGTCATGGAGGTTATTATGGCAAATAACAGTGACTGGCTCCCCGGAAGGCGGGCGGACCAGATTACTTTGGCAAAATGCTGGCTGACGGTGCTGGCGACGAAGGCGACGGCATGGAAAGTTCCCGAAACCGAAGTGACGGAGCTTACGGGTCTCACGGGCGATGCCCAGAGTATCTTTAACAAGGCGATGTCCGCCGACCGGACGCAGGCCATCACCGCCCAGTGCAGGGCGGCTTTCGAAAAGCTGACCTCGAAGCTTCGCTTTATAAAATCGCATTATTTCCTGGCGCCGCCCTTGACGATTCCGGATTTCGCGCTTTTATTGCTTGACGCGCCGGACACAACCAAAAGCCCCGTGCCTCCGCCCACGGGCTTCCCCGTGGGGACCGTGCGGAACCCCGGCCCCGGCGTGGTGGAAGTCTACGCCGGCCCCATGGAAGGCCAGCCGCCGCTTGATCCCCGCAGCAACTACGGCTTCCGCATTTACTTCGGCGTCATGCCGCCCGGCGGCGGCGGCGCCTCGGTGGAGGCGGCCACGGGCGCGAAACGGGAGCTGATGAAAATCCCCGCCACCGGCGACGATCTGTCCCATTCCCGCTGGACCCGGCGCCGCAAGGAACGTTTCGACTTCCACGGCGATGCCGGCAAAACGGTGTACTTCTGCATCCGCTACGAAAACAGCAAGGGCGGTGAAGAAGGCGAAGGCCCCTGGGGGCCGATGTTCAGCGCGATAGTGACGTAGGGAAAAAAGAAGAAGATAATATTCTTCTCCCTTCTTCGACTTCGAACCGCGAACCGCGAACCTTCGGCTCGATGGTTCGATGGTTCATCAGACCTACGGTCTGCTTCGACTTCGCGGTTCATTTTCTTCATAAGTTATGTACTTTCGGACCAGAGGTCCGGCAGA
>JAISQR010000445.1 GCA_031274035.1 Treponema sp.
CCGGGCCATGGGTTCAACATCGCTGCAGATTATTCTTAAAGTTCTGGTTCCCGAAGCGCTCCCCGCCCTGGTCTCAGGCTTGTCGCTGACCATCATCAACCTTATCGGCTATTCGGCCATGGCGGGCGCGGTGGGAGGAGGGGGGCTGGGCCATCTTGCTATCAGTTACGGGTATCACCGTTTCCGCATGGATGTAACGATAGCCGCGGTTGTGGTGATTCTGGTCATGGTGGAGTTTATACAAAAGGCGGGTTCTGATATGAGCAGACGCCTCTTGTCCAAACGATAAAAAAGCTGTCCAGCTTTTTTGGACAGCCCAAACAACACAGGAGGATGTGTAATGAAGAAGGTATTTATTCTGGCAGGCGTGTTGGTCCTGACGGCAGCCCTGGCGCTGCCCGTATTTGCGGGGCCAAAAAAAGATTCGGCAGGCGGCGCACAGGTTCTCAAGGTAGGCGCCACCCCGGTTCCCCATGCGGAACTCCTGAATCTGGTAAAAAGCGATCTTGCCGCCCAGGGCATCGATCTGCAGGTGGTGGAATTTACCGATTATGTAACCCCCAATCTGTCCCTTGACGCGGGAGACCTGGACGCCAATTTCTTTCAGCATGTACCCTATCTTGAATCTTTCAGCGCCGAGCGGAAGCTGGATCTGGTTTCGGTTTTCGGTGTTCATGTGGAACCCTTAGGCCTCTATTCCCGTTCCCTTAAAAACATCAGCGAACTGCAAAACGGCGCCTCCGTCGCCATACCCGACGATCCTACCAACAGGGGCCGGGCCTTGCTTCTGCTCCAGGCCAACGGCATCATCACCCTTGCGCCCAGCGCGGGTATTGAGGGAACCCTGGCGGATATCCGTTCCAATCCAAAGAATCTCCGTTTCCATGAGCTTGAGGCCCCCCAACTGCCCAGGGCCCTGGGTGATGTGGACGCCGCGGTTATTAACGGCAACTATGCCCTGGACGCGGGATTAAACCCGGTAAGCGATTCGCTCATCCTTGAAGGCGCCCAGTCCCCCTATGTGAATATCGTGGTGGTCAAAAGGGGCAACGAACAGGATCCCCGTATCCTCGCCCTGGCGGCGGCCCTCCGTTCCCAGAAGGTCAAGGACTATATCCTTGCCAATTATAACGGCGGCGTGGTCCCTGCCTTCTGAGTTCCGTTTGAATGACTCATGTTACGCAGGGAAATAATATTAACCACTGACCCACCAACTAAAGCATGCGCAAGCGTGTTAATGAGAAAGTACGGCACGGTGTAGGCCCGGTAAATGCCGCTGTTCCGAATAAATGACAAAGGGCCGCCACGAAATTCACGAACTTTTGGTTGGAATTTCGTGTTTTTGTTCGTGTCCTTGCCGGGTAGAACCGGGCGGTTACCCACCCGGAGCCCCCACAGACCCGGACGCGCCCAATTTTCGGACCGCAGGTACGGCGGACCTCTGGTCCGAAGCATCCGGTTCCTCTGGAAAAAGTTTCGTATTATTGAGAGCCTTTCCCTATTCCGGATGAGGTGCATTGGATTTCTCCTCTGGTCTCATAAGGTTATGCTGAAAGGTTTCTCCTATTTCCTCCTTTCATGAGCTTTCGTGCCTTTAGCGGTCGAATTTCTCAAATGTAAAATTGCTGCGCTACCGCTCCGCCCTCTTCCCTCTTCCCCGTTCCCTG
Source organism: Treponema sp. (assembly GCA_031274035.1). Lineage (GTDB taxonomy): Bacteria > Spirochaetota > Spirochaetia > Treponematales > Breznakiellaceae > JAISNI01. The sequence continues at coordinate 1,668 of JAISQR010000445.1, forward strand.
TACTATACTGAGCATATGGATACGGCGCGCAAACTTACGGTTTCCGAACTTACCGAGCTTATCAGGCGGTGTTTGGAAGGCAGCTTTGCCCAGGTTTTGGTGGAAGGGGAGCTTTCCAATTGCCGGCCTTCAAGCACGGGCCACCTCTATTTCAGCCTCAAGGATGGGGGGGCGGTAATATCCGCGGTAATGTTCAAAAACCGCCTGCGTTCCCTCAACTTTGAACCAAAAGACGGTATGCTGCTGCGGGTACGGGGGAGCATCTCGGTTTATAATCAGCGGGGAACCTATCAGATAATATGCGAAGATATGGAGATGGCCGGAACCGGGGATATTCTGGCCATGCTGGAAAAGCGGAAGCGGCTGCTTGCGGCGGAAGGGCTCTTCGACGAGGATCGGAAAAAGCCCTTGCCCCGTTTTCCTTCGGTTGTCGGTGTAGTAAGCTCACCCACCGGCGCGGCGGTTCGGGATATACTCAATATCCTTAAAAGGCGCGCTCCGGGGGTAAAGGTGATTATCCTTCCGGCGCCGGTTCAGGGCGCTGAGGCCGCGCCCATTATTGCAAAACGGATAGAGCAGGCCAATCGATGGCGTTTGGCCGATACCCTCATTGTAGGCCGCGGGGGCGGATCCCTTGAGGACCTTCTTCCCTTTTCCGAAGAGATAGTAATAAGGGCGGTCGCGGCTTCGCTCATACCTGTTATCAGTGCGGTAGGCCACGAGATAGACTGGGCCATATCCGATTTTGCGGCGGATCTCCGCGCTCCTACCCCGTCTGCCGCGGCGGAGTTGGTAAGCGAAGGAAGGGAAGAGACCTTGGCCCTGGTGCGGGGGCAGCGGGATATTATGTACCGGGCCGTTACCGCACGGACAGAGCGTTCCAGGCTCCTCATTAAGCCGTTTGGAATTGAAGAGATGGAGATACGTTTCCGTTCCATACTTCAGCCCCGGTTGGTACGCTTTGACGATGCAAAAGAAGCGCTGCTTGACAGCCTTGCCGGCCGCGTAAAGGATATACGCCGCCGGCTTGAACTTGCCAAGCTGGGCCTTGAAGCGGGAAGCCCCCTTTCTATCCTGGAGCGGGGCTTCTCGGTGGTTATGGCCGAGGGGCAGGAAGGGGAAGCCCCCCGGCTTATCCGCCGCGCTTCCGATACTAGACGGGGGGACAGGCTTATCATCAGGCCGATGGCAGGGATCATCACTGCCCTAACCGAAGAGATAAAGGAGAACTGATTGTATTATGGATAAAGGTTCCGCAGGAAGCATGAAAAATTTTGAAGAACGGCTGGCCCGGCTTGAGCTTCTGGGAGAAATGATACGGAAAACCGATATTCCTCTGGATGACGCCCTAAAATTCTTTGAAGAAGGCATAGCTCTGGCCCGCACCTTGGAAAAGGATCTTGAAAAGATAGAGAGCCGCATTGAAATTCTGATGAACGGCCCTGAAATTAAGAACGGCGGCAGCCCTGAGTTGGGATTGTTTGACGGCGGGAACTAGGTATGGACAGCGGAGAAACCGGCCTAAAGGACACGGGCCGTATTCAAGTTTTACCCCCGGAAGAGATACGGAAGATTGCCGCGGGGGAAGTGATAGACCGGCCCGCGGCGATGGTAAGGGAACTGTTTGACAATGCCGTAGACGCGGAAAGTTCCGCCATAGAAATCCTTATTGAAGACGGGGGAATACGCCGTATCGAGGTTATTGACGACGGCAAGGGTATGGACAGGGATGACCTTTCCCTCTGTATCCTGCCCCATGCTACCAGCAAGATACGCTCCCTTGCCGATCTTGACACCGCCCTTACCCTGGGCTTCCGGGGGGAAGCCCTTGCCGCGGCTGCCGCGGTTTCACGCATGGAGATACTTACCAGCAGGGACGGCAGGGAGGCATGGCTGCTTACCGCAGGGGCCGGCAGTCCTGTGCGGATAGAACAGGGAAGAAGGGCTAGGGGCACAAGCGTCCGCGCGTTCGGCCTGTTCGATGCTATCCCCGCAAGGAAGCGTTTCCTGAAAAGGGACGGCGCCGAGGGGAAGCTGTGCCGCGATGTTTTTCTTGAAAAAGCCCTGGCCTTTCCCGGCCTTGGCCTTCGTTTCAAAGCGGACAGTAAGCTCAAACTCTTTCTGCAACCGGTTGATACGCTTAAAGAACGGTTTGCGGATGTTTTTCTGGACCATAATGAAAAGAATTTTCTTCAAGAAATTGCCGCGACGGGGCCTGGTTTTACCGTATCAATCGTGTTCGGCGGGCCTGAACTTTACCGTAATGACAGACGGCAGCAATTTGTATTTGCGAACAAGCGCCGTATTCAAGATTATTCCCTTATGCAGGCTCTGGAATACGGTTTACAGGGCTGGTTCCCTAACGGGGTACACCCGGTAGGGGCTGTTTTTATTGAAATCGATCCGAAGCTGGCTGATTTTAACATCCATCCGGCTAAAAAAGAGGCGCGGTTTTCTAATTTAGGGGCTATTCACCATGCGGTAAGCTCCGCATTGCAGGACTTTTCCCGGCGATCCGTCCTGGTGCAGGAGAGATCCGGCGCCCGGCAGGACGGGGAGGGGGACTGGTTTTCAGGCGGGAAGGAATGGTCCGCGCGGGAAGGCAGGGCCCCCAGGCAGGCCCCGGACAGGCTTGCGCTGGAGGCATTGCTGGACGGTAAACATGATTTTGTACCGCTGCCCGGACGGCAGCCGGGTGCGGATGGAAACCTGTACGGGAAGGGTGCGGCGGAAGTATCGGATGCGGCTGCCGGAGGCGCGGCTGCCGAAAGCGTTCCTGTCTATGGGGACAGGGCCGTTTATCTGGGCACGCTCTTTGGGGTCTTTATACTGATAGAAAAAGGGGAAGCCCTCTATGTTATCGATCAACATGCCGCGCATGAACGCATCCTCTATGACCGTTTCCTTGCGGGCCCTATCCCCCGGCAGGAACTTCTGGTTCCCATCCTCTTTAAAACGGAAAGTTCCGAAGAGGATGAATTTCTGCACGCCAACCGTGCGGTTCTTGAAAAATTGGGAATTATTATTAAAGGGAATAACGAAGGCTGGCGCATAGAGGCCCTGCCCTCGGGTTGGCGTTTAAGCGACAGCGAAACTGTCCGCGAGATACTGTCCCTCCGCGAAGCTAAGGAGAACATGGCCGAGCGCTGGGCCGCTACGCTTTCCTGCCGCGCCGCGGTTAAAGAGGGGGATTACCTTGACCGGGAAAGCGCCCTGGCCCTTGCCGAAGAGAGCTTCCGCCTGCCCATAGCGCGCTGCCCCCACGGCAGGCCCATACAGGTACGGATAAGCCGCGACGAATTGTACCGGGCGGTACGGAGAACAGGAAATTAAACACTATCAACAAGGAAACGGCGCTGGGAGTTTGTGGGGTTTTGCATATAACAACTAAAACTTTATAATCAGGAAAAGAATTTTAACCGCTAAGACGAATAAGGGAAGAAATAATGAAGTTTTTATAGCAAAACCTTCTTCGCCATTGTGTTCTTTTAGGTATTCTTTTGTTTGCAGCTAAAACCCGCGTTAATCTGTGAAATCTGTGTTGAACTTTAAGTAAATGCCGCTACCCTGCTGAATTGAATGATGAAATTGCCTATTGACAATTCTATTTTTTTTATGTATGGTTATTTTAGCTCCTCCCCTATAGGGGTTTAAGGAGCTGTTGGAGTATGATTTGATGTTATTCAGTGTAAATTCGGATCGGATCGGATCGGATCGGCTCGGATCGGATCGGATCGGATCGGATCGGATCGGATCGGATCGGATCGGAACGGAACGGAACGG
>JAISQR010000463.1 GCA_031274035.1 Treponema sp.
TTACAGTTTTATCCACAAGAGAGGCTAGCCGCCCGCCGGAATTTTCAGATCTTTTGTTCCGTATAATCCTTACGACATAAGCGGCAATGATCACCCCGGCAAGCGGCGGAACCAGGGAAGAGAGGATGCTAAGAAAATCCAAAAACCGTGTAAGGCTCCCCGCCGCTCCCAGGATGGTTCCGACACTTCCTGTTATGGCGGCGGTAACCTTAAACCGCCTTTCCTCCAGACCCAGCAATACTGAAACCGCGATACTGCCGGAGTATGCGTTCATCACGTTGGTAGTCCAGGTTGAAAGAATAAGGGTAATAAGGGCCATAGCCGGCAGGCCCATACCGGCCAGCAGGGCGGTCATGTCGGCGTTCCCCGCGGCAATATGGAAGACGGCGCCGGAGAGGATCACCACAGGACCAATGATTACCATGCTGATAAAGAAGGACAGGATAAGCCCCCTCCGGGTTCTTATATAGCGGCAATAATCCCCGGTTATAAGGCCCCCCATAGCAAAGCACCCTACCGTTAGAGAAATACCCAAAGTAGGGGAAATGGACGCGGCCGGACGGTAGGCAAGCAGGGCGGTCAAGCTAATGCCATTACCGGAAAGCACCGAAAGGACCGTATAACCCAGCATCAGCAGCAGAACCGGTACCATTATATAGTTAAGAAATTTCAATGCCTGGAAACCGAGCATGGCGGTAATGGTCATGGCGCCGCCCCAAAAGACCGTACTCGCCCAGGCGGGTATGGAGATTCCCAGTATATCCACAGCCATGACGCTGAAGGACGCCCCGCAAGCCGCGGACTGAACCCCGAACCAGCCCACGCTGGTAATGGAGAGGAGGAGGCCGGTAACAAAGCGGGCCCCCAGAACCCCCATGGACTCCGCACTCAGGACCGCTGGGGGCAGTCCCGTATCACTACTCTGTATTCCCACAAGACATCCGTAAACAAAAAGGATGAGAAAACCGATAACGGCGCAGAACGCAACCCCGGCCAGGGAAAGGCCGCCGGCGATCATACTTCCAATTAAAAGCAGGGGTACGCATATCAGAGAACCTCCGTAGATAAAAGCAAGGCCGCCCCACCCCTGCCGGTACTGTTCCCCTACCTTAAAGCTCAACATACTATTCACGGTCTCTCTCCTTTAAGCTCTAAAACATGTACGTTAGAAGACATGTCCTGGTCAGATAAATAAGCGTCAATCTGTAAGACCGCCTCGTCAAAATCCGATATAAGAACAAAATCGGAAATCAGCGCAATGAACTCCAGCCCCTTTCCAGAGACCTCCGCCGTCAGTTCCTTCAGGAGCCGGTTTATGGCCTGCACGTCGCTCTGCTCCAGCGCGTCTTTAAGCCGGAGCAGGGTTTCCTTATCCGGGGCGGCGGAGGGTTTTTCCGGTTCCTCCGGCGCCTGCAACCCCTCGTGGATCTGGACAATCATACTGGAAAGGCTCCCGATAAAATCTTCCAGATGAGCCTCTATTTGTTCAAAATCGCCCGCCCTACCGGCATTTTCCAGGAGCGCCGCCTTTTCAGACAAGCCCTCCGCTCCAATGCCGGCGGACGCGCTTTTGAGGGCGTGTACCTGAATAACGAAGGATTGGAGATACGGCGAAAGGGCTGCCCGGGGGCCTTCCGCCTTGGGTATACCGGCGGAGGTTTTTAGCATATCCCGCAGTACCGGCAGCCGTTCTTCAGCGTCCCGGCAGTATTGGGCGAGCACCTCCAGGTAATTAGCACGGACGCCCCCGGACATGGCGATCCCCTTCTCCACATTCAGACCCTCGATGGAACTTAGGTTCCCCATTTCAGTTTGCGCCGCTTGATCGGCGGACTCCGGCGTATCAACAGGCCGCCGTTTTTCCCAGGGAATCCATTTGTTCATCAAAGAATTCAGTTTGGTAATCTCAATCGGTTTGGCAAGATAGTCATTAAAGCCCTTGGATAAAAACATTTCCTGCATCCCGGCCAAGGCATTTGCGGTCAGGGCGATTATAGGGACCTGCTTGAAATACTCCTCTCCCAGCGCCCGGATCCGGGTCAGTACCTCAATACCGTCCATACCGGGCATCATGTGATCCATAAAGACTAGGTCATAATGCCTGGCCTTGATCATTTCAATGGAAGCGCCGCCGTTATCGCAAATATCAACCTGCATCTGGTAGGCTGTAAGAAGCCCCTGGGCAACTTTAAGGTTGGTCATAATGTCATCCACAATGAGCACCCTGACATCGGGAGCGGTAAAAGCAACGGAAGACTTCATACCGTTCTGGTTCTCCGATAGGCCGTTAAGGAGATTTGCCACCGGAACGGCATAGGCGGGCATCAGAAGAACCGGAATGCCCTGGAAGGACAAAGTCTCTTCCAGTGTCGCAAGAAGCGTAAGGCGGGTACTGAGCTGCAACCGGTTGACGGCAGCGGCGGCCTGTTCCACAAGACCGGCGGATACAAAGGCAAAGGGATAGCGGCCTGTTTCCAATTCCTGTAAAAAACGATTCGGGATATCCAGCCTGGTTACCGCCACTCCAAGATTTTTCAAAGTAGCCGAAACCGAATCGGCGTATAGGGGACGTTCGTCGTATAGGATTACTCCCTTTGTACTGGGATTTTCCACCGCCGCCAGTTCCGTATCCCCTGAATAGCCCTGGGGAATAAGGACGGTAAAGGTGCTGCCCTTTCCGTACTCGCTTGATATGGTAATATCGCCCCCCATTTCACTACAGATACTTTTGGTGATCGCCAATCCAAGGCCGGTTCCCTCAATGTCCCGGGTGCGCTGGCTATCAAGGCGGGTAAAACTGCCGAACAGTTTCGGCATATCCTCTTCCCTAATGCCGATACCGGTGTCGGCAACTTTAAATTCCAGTATGACCTTATGGATATCCATTAAGGTTCCCCTTACAGTAAACCTGACAAAGCCCTTTTGGGTATATTTTACCGCGTTACTGAGCACGTTAAACAGAATTTGACGGATATGTACTTCGTCGCCTATCAATTCGTTGGGGATGCGGGCGTCAATATCGGCTAAAAACAGGATGGGTTTTTCACAGAATCTTACACGCATCACATTGATAACATTGTTGATGAGGGGCGCAAAGTGGTAATGCGATACCGTAAGTTGAAACTTGCCGGATTCGATCCTCGACAAGTCCAGGATATTATTGATGATGGAAAGGAGGTTTGCCCCCGCCTGCTTGATGCCCACGGTGTATTCGTAGACCTCCGGACTGATCTGTTCCCGCAGGATCAGTTCCGACATACCGATAATGGCGTTCATGGGGGTACGAATTTCATGGCTGGTGTTGGCAAGGAAGGCGCTTTTGGACCGGGACGCCGCCTGCGCGGTCTCCTCCGCCTTTACAAGCTCTTCGATAGTGCGGTTTATCTTCTGTTCCATGAATTGCAAGGCTTCCATTAGACTTTGCAGTTCGTCGTTGGTACTGATATCCAGGGCGGCGATACTGGACTGTCCGTTCCCCGATGAAGCCAAAAATTCGCCCGCGGCATTAGTCATGGTATTGAGAGGTACGATAACCGTTTTTTGGATAAAAACAAAATACAAAACAGAAAAAGCCGCGATTATCAGAACAACAACGATCCCCAGGTAGAGAAGGTAGAATAGGTATTCCGCCGCAAGTCTATCCATGGAAAAATCGAGACCTACATACCCCCTAACCGCGCCGCCGCTTCCGTAGATCGGTTCATAAATGGTCATTATCCAGCCGTAGGGCCCATTGCTGATAATAGGTTCAACCTCTTCGCCCCGGAACATTTTCTCGCCGTATTCTATGTAGTCTTCCTGCCACGGGTCAAGATACCCAAGGGGAAGGGGATCATTTTCATCGCTGTCATAGATAAAGCAGGTCATGGTTGTGGAACTCATTTTGATGGCATAAAGATACAGAAGATCGTTTTTTTCCTGGAATACCCGCATAAGACGCAGGGTGTCTTCATATTGTTGATCGGTAACCAGGGTGGACAGGTAACGGTCTATGGAATCTCCGTCAATAAAGGCCGCAACGGTTTTGGCAAGGTTCCTTCCAAAATTGGCGTAATACCGCTCCAGAATGCCCCGAATGCTGCGATACCCTGCCACAAGCGTAACGCCGCCCAACACGAGTGTTATGAGGATTATGAACAAAGTCAACCGGCGTCCCAAGGATCGTCTTGTTTTACCTGACCAAGGCATCAACGCTTCCCCTTCCTCCCTACATACCCCGGAAGCTGCCTAGGAGTTTGTTGCGCTTCGCGCATAAAATGGTATAAATATTCATATTTATGAATATTTATACCTTACAAACTCCGAAAGCATGCCCATTGATCGGGATTTTTTGCATATTCATGCAA